>JAKSBB010000619.1 GCA_022361315.1 Desulfobacterales bacterium | reverse complement strand
TCATCCATCACGCCCCGGGGAAGTTCATCGGGTGGCACAAAGTGAAATTCGACGCCGGTTCCCAACACCCGGATATCCGAAGAGGCAGATATCACCCTGTGGCGAATGAGTTCTTTTGGCGTCAAGTTGTCCAGAAGCGGAAGCAGCAACAATGGATCCGGAACGTGCTGTGGAAATGGGACTCCCGGCAGAGGGGGGACACGGCGATACTTTAAAATCGGCGCGGGAGGTTCTCGTCTGATCCCCCCGTCATCAGCTAAATCCTCATCTGGGAAATCCTCAAAGGAATGGACGATATTCGGATTATTCACAATCCACGAAGCCTGGCCGATAACCTCTTCCAGATCAAAGGCGTCAGGGGCCGAACATTCATCACTGAAACATTTCTCAGAAAATAAGACCTTACCGTAAACATGGTTCCAAATCCCCAGCTTTGCCGCCTGCCACATCAGCGAACGGGGCAGACAGCCGCTCTCATCCTGCCATAGAATAAGACGCAGTCCCCTCTCAACCCATTGGGGCAGGCAATCGGAAAGATGGGCGGGTTCATTGTCTTCAATCACGGGGATTTGCAGTGCAAAAGGTATTCCTGCAGACAGGAAAGCCATCCACGGTGTCATGGCATTTAGCAACCTATCCACCGTTTCGGACGGTTGGCGTTTACGGGACATGGGTCTTACCAGAAATACGATTCCACGGACCCTTTTTAACGCGGCCTTAAAGGCCGGTTCGTCGGTCACAGGCAAAGCATCCCGTTGCAACGGGATAAAGCAAAAACCGTCTATAATAACAGAGTCGGTCTCAAACCCAGGGGTTTTTTCCACTTCAAAACCAGACTCCCGACGTGTATTCAACCAGGAAAGAAGCGCTTCAGGGGATTCCGGAATCGGTTCGGGGCCTGGACCCCGCTCTTCAGGTACCGATTCCCCGGCCGTTATTCGCCAGAAAAGGGTTTCCAGTCGTTCCCAGGTTTCCTTTCGGTCGTCTGCGGAAGACCCGTTCATGGTAAGTTCCTTTCCTTTATACTAATACGGGCAGGTAAGCCTTGGCCCACCTGCCCTAAAATGACATTTGCCGAATGCTGAAAAGCCGCTTAGTCGTTTTCGGTCTGTTTATCAGCTTTATTGCCTTGTTTGGAAGTTTTGCGGAAACCGTATTCCCAGCCAAGCTCCCTCATACACCTTCTTGCATGGTCGATTTCATCTGTGGGAGTCATCTCCACAAGACGTTCCAGGGCAAAGGCCCGTGCCTTGTCCTCACACAGGGCGTTATCTTTGTAAAAATCCGCATCCGATTTTTCCGGATGACTGACCACAAACCGGTAGCACCCGGAAATTGACAGGCTCAATATCAGTAATCCTATAATACAGGCTGCATTTTTCATTTTAATCATCCTTATATAGTGGATGCCGGTTCAGGCACGGTTTATTTCTTTTCTTCAACAATCACAACGAGCATCTTTTTGACAACAGATTTACCGTCATGTTTTACGGTCAGCAGAATGCCGTTCTCACCTGCAGGCAGAATCCCGGCATACAGTCCGGCCTTGTCTTTTCCTGCCCGGTGATCCTTTCTCTGGGAGATGGCCACTTTGGACAGCGGTGAAATGATACGTGACAAAGACTGACCCGGGCCCACTACATCAAAGGGGACTTTCCCGGCCTTCACTGTGGCCGGATCAATACCGGCCCAGACAAATCTGCCCCTGTTTTTTCCGTTCAACAGATAGACGGTTTTGTTCCAGTCCACCTCAAGCGGGGAATCCGACAGGTTCTTTATATCCACCCGAAACCGGTTGAAATACTCTCCGTCGTTCTTTTCCGGGGTAAATGCGGCGTCAAATGCCTGGGTTGAAACGGTACTACTTATCGGTGTACTTGTATATTCATAAGTTGCGGCGGTACACCCGGCCAGTAACAATAACGAAATCAAGACGAACAAAGATATGGGCTTTTTCATCGGGCCTCCTGTATTTCTTTAAGGATGCTGCAATTCGAAGGTTTTTAGGTTGTGTAGAATACGGGTGTCCCCTCGGGATCATCACCGGAGTTACACGGACATCAGACTCTTTTGTTGTATGCAAACTTGGGATTGAAGTCAAGCAGGACAGGTAGATAATATCACCGGGCCATGGACATTTTAATCAAAAAATTATATAAGGCCGTCTGCGTCCACAGGCATACGTCATGGTATTGCCTGGTGGTGAAGGCTGTCCTGAAAACCAAAAAAATATTGACAAGCCTAGGAAATAATTATAGAATTCAGAGTTTTTTAAACTTGCTAAAAAGTATTGAGATAAAACGTGAAGGAGAGTTTAACATGTACGCAGTAATCAGAACCGGCGGAAAGCAGTACAAGGTTCATGAAGGCCAGTTGCTCAGGGTTGAAAAACTGGAAGGATCCGAAGGGTCTGAGATTGAATTCAACGATGTCCTCTTGTACTCTGACGGTGAAACCGTTACCGTGGGTGCCCCCCAGGTTGAAAATGCCGTTGTAAAGGCCCATGTTCTGGAACAGGGTCGGACCAAAAAACAACTGGTATTCAAATACAAACGCCGCAAAGGCTACCGTAAGATGAGAGGCCACAGACAGCACTACACTGAAGTTCGGATCGAATCCATCTCAGCAGCGTAGCAGCGCAGCGGTGTAGCACCAAGAAAGGCTCAATTCCTTAAGGTTAACTTAAATTAAGAAATTAAGAGAGTGAAACATGTCACATAAGAAAGCAGCAGGTAGTTCCAAGAACGGTCGGGATTCAAACGCGCAGCGGCGCGGTGTCAAAAAATTCGGTGGTGAAGCGGTGGTTGCAGGCAATATCATTGTCAGACAGGTCGGCACCAAAATCCATCCGGGCAACAACGTAGGCATGGGCAAAGATTACACCCTTTTCGCCCTGACCGACGGTGTTGTGACCTATGAAAGAAAAGGCCGCGACAGAAAAAAAGTCAGCGTTTATGAAGCGTGAAATTTGTAGATGAAGCAATTGTTACCATCAGGTCCGGCGACGGCGGTGCCGGATGTGCCAGCTTCCGACGGGAGCGGTTTATTGAAAAAGGCGGACCTGACGGTGGAGATGGCGGCGATGGAGGAGACATAATCCTCCGGGTGGACCCGAGCAAACGCACCCTTTACGAATATCGCCGTCAGAAACTCCATAAGGCCAAAAACGGGGCACCCGGGCTTGGCCGCCAGAAACACGGCAAAAACGGCAACCACTGTGTTCTGGCTCTTCCCCAGGGAACCCTGATTTCAGATGCGGAAACCCTGGAACCCATTGCCGATCTCACCGATCCGGATAAAGAGCTCGTCATTGCCCATGGCGGGAAAGGCGGCCGGGGCAACAAACGTTTTGCATCGGCAACCAACCGCGCCCCCCGTTACGCGCAACCGGGCATTCCGGGCACGGAAATGAAAATCCGTCTTGAACTCAAGCTTTTGGCGGATGTCGGCCTGGTGGGTCTTCCCAATGCGGGCAAATCCACGCTCATCTCCGCCATGTCTGCGGCCCGCCCCAAGATTGCAGATTACCCTTTCACCACCCTCACCCCGACCATCGGTATGGTGGATGCACCATTCGGCGAACCTTTTGCCGTGGCGGACATTCCGGGACTCATTGAAGGGGCCCATGAGGGCATCGGACTTGGGATCAAGTTTTTAAAGCACATTGAACGCACCGGTATCCTGGTCCACCTCATTGATTCAGGGGACATCGATCCGGACGACCCGCTGGCTGCCTATAATCTCATCAACCGGGAGCTGTCCATGTACAGCGATTCCCTGGCGGGGAAGACACAGATTCTTGTGCTGAACAAAACGGATCTCACCGGCACGGAAAACCGGATTCAGGCCTTCAAAGAAGCCCTGCCCGGCCGCAAGGTGGTGACGATTTCCGCAGCCACCGGAGACGGTGTAAGCCGCCTGATCAAAATTCTGGCAAAAAAACTGGCCCGAGAGAATCAAACCCCGGAAACAGACGAGCAATAAGCGTCAGGTCGGCCACCTATGGATGCAGGACTATTCGGAGGGACATTCAATCCGCTTCACAACGGTCATATCGGCGTCATCCGCCATGTAAAGGATGCCTGCCGGTTAGATAAAATTTTCCTGTATCCGTCTGCCTCCCCGCCCCACAAATCCCCTGTAAACCTGGCCACGGCCCGGAACCGTATGGAGATGGTATCAACAGCAGTTGCAGATATGCCGGGATTTGAGGCATCGGATATCGAACTGAAGCGGGAAGGTCCGTCCTTCACCATTGATACCCTTGCCGCCTTTGAGGCCACCCACGGATCCGACGTGAATTTTCACCTGCTCATGGGGTCGGATGCCTTTTTTGATATCCCCACCTGGAAAGACCAGGAAAAGATATTCAAACGGGTCCCGATCATCGTTATGCTCAGGGGGGAACGGACAGGTCTTGCACCCTATGCTTCCTTTATTGACGAACGGATAGCAAAAGGATACAAGTTGGAGCAGGACAACACATTTGTCCACGGCGACCTGAAACCCATCCGCATCTGCAACGTCCCGAAGATTGATATTTCATCAACCCAGATCCGGAACCGCATAAAAAGAGGGCTTTCCATTTCAGGGCTTGTCCCCGAACATGTCGAAACCCTCATCAGAACAAAGGATTTATATACATGACAGATTCAGTTGCCCTGGAAGATGAATATCTTCCCTACATCACCCCGATATTTGACCGGAAACCCAAAAGCGTTTCAGCCCTCCACGTGTCCGAACTGACATCCTACGCTGATATGGTGGTCATTGTGGAAGCCGGTTCCAAGAGGCAGACCACGTCTCTGGCCGAACACCTTCTCAAAACCCTGAGGGGCAATAAAATAAAGCCGCTGGGTTTCGAAGGGGTTAAGGAGGGTGAATGGGCACTTCTGGACTTCGGCCACATCATCATCCATGTGTTTGAGTCCGGCGCCAGGGAATTCTATGACCTTGACGGATTGTGGAGCGACGCCACCAAGGTTGACCTTTCAGGATTTAAATTCGAAGCCGGCGCCGAAGTGGACGATGACGAGGACGACTACGATGACTACTAATCAGGTCAATATCCTTATGATCCTGGACGGATGGGGAATCAATGAAAACCAGGCGGGCAACGCCGTTGCCATGGCCAAGACCCCGTTTCTGGATGACCTTCTAAAGATCTACCCGTCAAGCCGCCTGAACTGCTCAGGTCCGCATGTGGGCCTGCCGGACGGCACCATGGGCAACTCTGAGGTGGGTCATATGAATATCGGGGCCGGCCGGGTGGTGCCCCAGGATTTTGTCAGGATCAACACGGCTATTCAGGACCGGTCTTTTTTCGACAATCCCGTTCTGGCAGATGTGATGTCCGGACTAAACCAATCCGGAAAGACCCTTCATCTTTTAGGACTATTGTCTGACGGCGGGGTGCACAGCCACATGAACCATCTTTTTGCCCTGTTGGAGATGGCAAAAGGTGCCGGGCTGGAGAAGGTTTGCATCCACCCGATCCTCGATGGCAGGGACACCTCCCCCACCAGCGGCATCACTTACATCCGGTCACTGCAGGAAAAAGCAACCGAAATGGGTGTCGGCCGAATCACAAGCCTGGTTGGCCGCTACTGGGCCATGGACAGGGATACGAGGTGGGACCGCGTGGAGAAGGCATTCGACCTTTACACTCAGGGGATAGGAGAAGCTGCAACCGATCCCCAGGCTACCGTTCAAGCGGCTTACGATCGTGATGAAACCGATGAGTTTATCAAGCCTATGTTTTTAGGAAATCCTTCCGATGATTGCATCCAGGACGGAGACAGTATCATCTTCTTCAACTTCCGGGCAGACCGGGCCAAGGAAATCACCCGGGCCTTCACGGAACAAGAATTTCAGGGATTTAGCAGAAAAGTATCCCCTGCCCTCGGAAACTTTGTTTCCATGACCCAATATGACGAAACCTTCGACCTGCCCGCAGCATTCGCCCCACAGCACCTGACAGGCATTCTGGGAGAAGTCATCAGCCGTGCCGGTATATCGCAACTGCGCATCGCAGAGACCGAAAAATACGCCCACGTCACCTACTTTTTTAACGGTGGGGATGAAGCCGTATTTCCGGGGGAAGAACGTGTCCTGATCCCTTCCCCCAGGGATGTGGCCACCTATGACCAGAAACCCGCCATGAGCGCAAAAAAGGTGGCAGAGGAAGCATGCAGCCGGATCCGCTCCGGCAAATTCCCCTTCATAGTCCTGAACTTTGCCAATATGGATATGGTGGGGCACACCGGCATCATTGATGCCGCCGTATCCGCCTGTGAAACCGTTGATAATTGTGTCCGGCAGGTGGTGGAAGCCATATGGGAAACAGGTGGTACCGCATTTATCACAGCCGACCACGGCAACTCCGAACAGATGCTGGCAACGGACGGTTCTCCCCATACGGCCCATACCCTCAATCCGGTTAGGTTTATCGTGGCCGGAGACCGTTATAAAAACGCCAGGGTGAAAGACGGAAGACTCGGGGATATCGCCCCGACTATTTTAAAGTATCTGGCCCTTGAACAGCCTTCTGAGATGACGGGACAAAGCCTCATTTAACACCGATACGACGAACCTTATATTAAAATGAAGCCTTATGGAACAAATTACAGATTATATCACCGGTCAAGAGATTGATAATGTCGGGGCTGAAGTCAGCCGTCAGACTTTTGAAAAATTCCTGGTTAAAACCAAGGGCTATGCCAAAGAAGATGTCCGTGTGGATGTCCCCCTGACCGTGCAGTTCAAAGGTGAGGATTACCCTTCAGCCATTGATCTGGTGGTTTCTACCGATGGTCGGGCAGTGATGGCCGTCACCTGCGTTGCCGGCTCCATCGGCTCCTATGAACGGGAAATCCTCGCCGGCGCCCGCCTGGTATATGATGCCCAGATTCCCCTTGCCATAAGCACAGACGGTCGGGATGCCGTGCTTCTGGATACCCTCACCGGTGAAACCATCGGCAAGGGGCTGGATGCGGTACCGTCAAAGGAAGAAGCCTCTAAACGAATGGCCACCCATACGGATGCCCCTCTGGATCCGGCCAAACGGCCGGGTGAAATGATCATCTACCGGTCTTTCAACCTGGAGAAGGTGAATAAATAACATTGGGATCTGCGCCCCCGCCAAAGCTAAAGAAACCCTAAAGATACCGGTTAAATCCGTATTTTTCGATCAGAACAGCCTTGTCAAACTCGTCGCGGGTGGTGATATGACCGTACCCACCCGTTATCTTTTCTTTGATCCACTGCCAGATGGTTCTGAAACCTATGAGAAGTGCTGATTTATATGTTGCCATGATCGCCTCCTTGCAATCCGCTGCGCACTGACGGATCGCCATGCCCGGGCGGCATTATATTTCAGGTGTTATATGTTCCAGCAAAACACAGAGATGTGAACAAGGATTGGGGGAAATGTAAAAGATTATATTAAGATCGTAATTTTCTGTTCCTGGCTTCGGAACGGATGGGGCTGGAAAAACGCCGAATGGCCACCAGGTATAAACGGGAACAGTCCTGCATCACCTGCAGAGTTGCTCCCGCCGTCTACCGGTTCAGGGTTTATCCCTTGGGAACTTCTTTATTGCAATGCTTGCAAAACGTTGCACGTTTCTTGATAATTTCCGCACAGAACGGGCATTCACGGGTGAAGTGCCGCTCGTGGAGCTGCTCAATGGTTTTTTCCACGGCATCTCTGAGCACAGGTGTGGGAAACTTGTGATTGAGCAGATGCTCAATGGCTTCCACATCGGCAAGTTCCGCCACCATTTCAACAGCCTTGAGCCTTGCCTTGGCCGGAATGGTCGGGTCCAGGCTTACTTTAAGAATCTCATCCCAGTCCTTTGACATGTAATAATCCGTCAACAGGGAAAAGGTCTGAATGGCAAGCTGTTTTTGCGCCTCCTGTTCGATGAGCGCAGCATCGTCCAGCTTGGAACCGGTCCCTCCAACAGGAGAAAAAACCGGCATGTATTCAAAGTTCGGTGCACCGGGTTCATTGATACACCGATAGGAAGCCGGCGCCTCCATGGTCTCCATCATATGGTCCCAGCCGCCGCGGTATGAGGGGCACTCATCGTTGAAACAGACAAACAGATACGGGGTCTGCCATCCCAGGCCATCGGAAAAGTTAATGGGCGGTACTTCCCACAGGGTCATTTCCTCTTTGCAGTGGGGACATTTGGGCTTGTCCATTTTGATATATTTTTCAAGAAGCTCTTCTCTGGTTTCAAAAGCCATTGTATTTCATTCTCCTATGGTAATCTGACGGTTCAGCTAACCATAATAAGCACGGGATGATGCTTGTCAAACGCAAATCAGGCCCGTTTCCGGGCCTGATTATTAGACGTAACTTAGATTAAAAGTACGGGCGGTTATTCAATAGTCGCCAGCACATCGTCTTTGCCCACAGAGTCACCGGAGCTGAAGTTGATAGCTGAGATGGTGCCACTGGCAGGTGCCGGCAGGGCATTTTCCATCTTCATGGCTTCGATGACCACAACGGTTTCACCTTCGTTTACGCTGTCGCCCACGTTCTTTTCATACTTGATGACCATGCCG
>JAKSBB010000985.1 GCA_022361315.1 Desulfobacterales bacterium | reverse complement strand
TGGTTTCCGGGGATAACAACTGGACTGCCCTGATCAGGCAAATGCTGGCATCCTGGGAGCAGATCAACCCGGACATGGAGATCTCCCTGGCCAGGGCTCGTGATTTCATCTGGGAAGCCCTGGCCGAAGAACGGCAGGAGCACAAAACCGGCACCGGTGTGTTCACCGGAACCGTTCACAGCGTCAAGGGCATGGAATTTCCCGTGGTTTTTATTCTAGACGGGGGATGGCGGTCCTGCAGCGCCTTTGAGATGGAAGAGGAGCGCCGTCTGTTTTATGTGGGCATGACCCGGGCGGAGCAGCAATTATACATCTGTGCCATGGATGGGTCCCCTAATCCCCACATCAGCGCCCTGGCAGCAAATGAATTTGTCACGGAAATCCCAGCGCCCCAGGCCGCCGTCCCGGGATTTTCAGAGAACATCACCGTATCTGTTCTCGGGATGTCGGATATTTATCTGGGGTATCCCGGGTTGCACCCTGACACGGATGATATCCATAAACGCCTCTCTAAGCTTGCGGCCGGAGACAGGGTGTATCTCATGAAAAAAGGTGGTCATATTTTCATCATCGATCACCAGGAAGGTATTCTTTCAAGGTTATCAAAAAGTGCCGGAAACAAATGGCATTCCTTTCTTGATCATATTGTCAGTGCCCGAGTTTTGGGTATTGTCCGGCGTAATTGTGTTGATGAGGACGAAAGCGCTCAAGGTAAGATTCGCGCAGAGTCCTGGGAACTGCCCATTGTGGAGATCCTTCATCATCGGATTCGGCCGTTATAATACCTGCAGATGCCTTGGGACGTCACAATGGCCTAAACCCCGCTATTGGGGCACCATTCTCAAGACCTTAGCATCATCCGTCATATATTGTTCTTCAGTGAACAATACCTTCCGATACTGTCCCGTAATGTACATCTCAGCCTGGTCCTTGTAAAAGGGGCTTTTGAAGTTGCCGGAGTTGCCCGTGGGCAGGATACTCCAGGTGTTGTCGGGATCGAGACAGTCGATGAGACGGCGGGTGGAGGGGATGGAGGTCACCTTGTAGTCATGGTCGCCGATGTTTGATTTGAGTTTGTTCACCGAGGTGAATTCTGCGGGGCTCGGAAAAGGCCCGATGTTGAAGAAAAAGTCCAGGGGTTTCTTTTTACCCATGGCGTGGGCGAACTCGATAGTGTGGACTGCGCCCCAATTCCATTTGGCAGGATCGACGCCGTATTTTCCCACCAGTTCACGAACGGCATCTTTAAAGCCTGCCAGTACGATGGCTTCTTTTGTTGTCGGTGCCGTGCCGGTGCGGCCGGTGATGGTATTGTTGTCTGAGGGCAGGAATTCTTTCAGGTAGCTCCAGTAATCCACCTGGTTGAGATAAGCTTTGAGGAGGTCCGGGCCGATGTGGGGTTCCAGGGCCTGCTTGACGATATGATAGGTAGTGAACTGGAAGATGGTTCCGCCGATGCTGTCTGTACCCATGAAGCCGTCCCAGGCGGTTAGGGCTTCCAGTCCCTTTCGTTCCTGATCCGAGAAACCGGATTTTTGGAGTGTAAGGACGTCCAGAATGGCCCGGGTCATGGCCGGGCCGGAAAAGAGCCGGGTATCGGTCTGGATTTTTTTCAGGCCTTCCATGTCCCATTTTTCACGCTCGGCGAGGAGTTCATAGATCCGGGCGGCCCGGTCGTCAGGCCTGAAATAGCCGGTGAGGATACCGATGGGGGTGATGGGGGTCATGGTGGAGAGGTTGTTGGCCGTGCTGATCATCCCGTTTTCCGGATTCTCCGTCTGGGGATTCCGGTCGAAGGGGAGGTAACCCGCGT
>JAKSBB010001164.1 GCA_022361315.1 Desulfobacterales bacterium | reverse complement strand
GGTGTTACCGGCAATTTCCTGGATGGTGGCAATCATCTCTTCCGCCGCAGAAGCAACCATCTGGATATTTGAACTGATCTGCTCCGTTGCCGATGCCACGCTGTTCATGTTGGTATTCATCTCTTCGGCGGCTGCGGCAACCGTTGAGGACTTTTCCGTTGTCCGGCCGGAATTCTCCTCAATCTGTTCCGATGTATCGGTAAGGACGCCTGAAGCTTCCTGTAATTGGGCAACGCCTGTTTTGATTTTTCCGATCATTTCCTTCAGGCTGGCGGACATGGTGTTCAATTCACTGGCCAGGGCCCCGGTTTCATCCTCGGGGAGGGTGGTCAGATCAATGCTGTCGGTGAGGTCTCCGGCGCTGATCCGGGTGGACAGGTGAAGGCATTTTTTGAAGGTGCTGCTGACAAATGAACTCATGAAAAATCCGATTAAAACGGCGGCGATCAAGGTGCCAGCCAGTATACTGATCAGTATCAGCCGCGTGTTCTTGATACCGGTTTTCAGATCTCCCACACCACGGTCCATGGCGTCGTGAATGATTTCCTCAGCCTGGTCGGCAAGGGCGATGAAGGTGTCGTACTCTTTGTCAAACTCGGCGTCAACCGCATGGGAGGCCGTGGATGCCTGTGAATTGTTTTTATATCTTTCCTTGGCCGCATTGATCAGTTTATCGATGTCTGCCTGAATCTGCGAGACCCGGGACCTGTCTGCCATGACTGCCATTGATCCAACCCGGGTTTTGGCCGTGGCCATACCGGACAGGACATCTTCCATCCTGATGGTGTCATCCCCGCTGAGCAGTTCCTCAAAAAACAGATGGTTGTCGGCCAGATAAAACTTTGCCTGGGCCGCCGCAAGAAGGGGATCCATATAGGTAATATCGTCCTTATGGCTGTCGATAATCTCATCCAGGGCGTTGAGTATGGATTCGTAGGAGGCGTCGAATGCCTGGTCCGCACCGGAACCTGTGCCGGACTGGGAGGTTCTGTTGTCATACCTTGCATGGGCGCTGCGGATAAATTTCTCCACCCTCGCCCTTACATCTTTTACGATCTTCCGGACCTCCGGGTCGGTACTGGCGAAAAATGTCCCTTCATCATTTTCGCCGCCGGAAATGATGGCGTCACAATAAAACAGGGTCTCATCCAGCAACTGCCATACCGCGTTGATATCTTCGGCACTGTCCCCGCCCATGATCTCTTCAAAGATCAGGTGGGCGTTGGCAGCCGTCAGTTTGATTTCCATGGCGGCATCACCGAGCGGTGCCAGCTTTTCCCCCACATTGATCCCCTCATGGCCCACCCGATTCACGTTGGCATAGCCGACAATACCGGAAACGCCGGCCAGGGCGGCCACAATTAAAAATGCACCGATGAATTTAATTTTGATCCCTACGCTCATCATTTTGCGATACATGACACCTTTTCTCCTGATTTTTCCACGGTAGTTCAAAAGGGTAGTTCAAAAGCCTTACTATAGGCCGGTGTTGTTAGAATCCAATTACGCCAGAGTTTATTGTTAAACCGCGCTTTTTACCTTTGGTTGTACTTAAAAGTATGTAGAAAATAACCTGTCCGAGATTATCAAAGGCCGATTGATTCCACAATCCTTCAAAATGGGCTAATAAGGGTTAGAGAATGGCTATAAAAAATAGCCATTATTTGAATTGTAATAGAAAGGATCGCAGATTCTGTTTCCGGTTGGCAATGTGCAGTTTTTTTCTGATATTTTTCCGGTGATTGGTGATGGTGTGGATGGACCGGTTGGAGAGACCGGCTATTTCCTTGTTGGAATACCCCTGTCTGATCATATAGGCGATTTCGATCTCTGCCGGAGAGAGTTTCTTTAACGGATCGGTCAAGGCCTTTCCAAAAGGGGAGGTCATGGACTGGAGTTGTGAGTTGAGCAGATCAAGGTAGGTCTGGGTGTCGTTGTCGTGGATCATCCCCTTCATCTTTTCCATCAACGGCTGGAGCATCAATTCGTAGTTGGCGTGGATTCTTTCTTCCTGCTCGACCCGATCCTTTTCCCTCTGGTCCAGCAGGACTTTTAAAGCGGCATTTACTTCCTCAAGGGCTTTTGTCCGCCTCACGACCTGGTCTTCAAGGGATTTGTTTATGGTTTCCCGTTCAACCTCGATTTTCCTTCGTTCGGTTATATCCCGTGCAAGGATTATGGTTCCGGAAATCGTGTTCTCCTGATCTTTCAGGGGCAGATATTTAAATTCAAATGGACGGGACGCATCTCTGAACGATAATTCAAACCGGACTGTTTTACCATTCAGTGCCTGGTGCCTGCCTTCCGATACCCGGTCTGCATACGCCGGAGGAAAAAGCGCCGCAAAGGGGCTGCCGATATCTGCACCGATATCAAATCCGGTCTCCCGTTGGGCCGTTTCATTGGCAAACAGGATATTTCCCTGCGGATCGCAGATAAACGCCAGGTCATCCATCTGCGAGATTATGGTCTGGCATTGCTTCAGCAGGGCTTCATTTCGTTTCCGGTCCGTGATGTCATGGACAATTGAATAGAGCAGGGTTTCTTCTTTCAACCGGATGGCCGTGCTGTGCACTTCCACATCTCTCATTTCACCCGAGGCCAGCCGGTGGGTAAAGAAAAACTGCTGTGCCTCATCATTGCTTGCCAGCTTCATTTTCTGATGAATTTTCCGGGATGACAGGGTATTGATCTCGGTGATTTTTTTATTTGTCAGTTCGTCGTAATCCCAGCCGTAATAGGTGACGGCAGCTGTATTGGCATCAACGATATCTCCGGTATTGGGATTGATCAGCAGCATGGGGGAGTGGTTTTTCTCGAACAGGCTTTGGTATCGTATCTCATTGTCTTTGAGACGCAGTTCCATCTCTTCGTGGGCATTGATATCCGTGGATATGCCACACACGCCGTAGAGATTTCCTTCCGGGTCCACCAGGGGATACTTGATGGAGAAAAAGGTGTGGATGTTGCCGTCCACCGGCCCGAATTCTTTTAATTCAACCGGTTTTCTTGTCTCCAACGCCAATCTGTCGTTTGTTGTTGCGTTTAAAGCGACGTCGTGGGGGAACAGCTCAAAGTCTGTTTTTCCGATCACCTGCTCGCTGGACAGGCCTGATAGCTTTTCGAACTGCCGGTTTATTCTGAGGTATCTGCCCTCGAGATCCTTGATATAGATGACTGAAGGGGAACAGT
>JAKSBB010001149.1 GCA_022361315.1 Desulfobacterales bacterium | reverse complement strand
TTCAACGTTTGAGAAAAAAAATAGAAGAGAAACCGGACACCCCGGCCCTTATCCTCACCGTGGCCGGCGTGGGCTACCGGTTCAACACGGAGGAAGATCTGTCATGAAGATCCAAGACCTTTCCATCCCCTTAAACACCGGCGACCGGATTTCCGCCGTTTTGACCACACCGGAGGATCCGGCCACAACCAACGCCAAAGGTATCGTCATTGCCCATGGGGCTGCCAACGACATGAACAATGACCTGATCCGGGCCGTGGCCCAAGGATTATCCGAACAGGGGTTTGCCTGCCTCCGGTTCAACTTCCTCTACAGGGAACGGGGTAAAAAATCCGTGGACCCGGAGCACCGCCTGGTCCATGCCTGGCAGGAAGCCGTAGCCTGTTTATATAACCATACGGATTGTACAGCCTATATTGCCATGGGGAAATCCCTGGGCGCCCGGATTGCGGCCCAGGCCACGGCAGCCGGAGACCTGACCCCGGACAGCCTCATTTACCTCGGCTACCCCCTTCATGCACCGGGAAAAAAGGACAAGCTGCGGGACGCCCCTCTACGGCAGATCAACCGCCCCATGCTCTTTTTCGAAGGCACCCGGGATCCCTTCTGCGACCTGGATAAGCTCGATACGGTGTTCTCATCCCTCCCCAACCGCCCGGACCTGACCATCATAGACAAGGGGAACCACTCCTTTGACCTGCCCAAGTCGGACGGCAGGCCCATGGCAGATATTTACCGGGCCATCGTCGACCGCTGCACGGACTGGATAACCCCATAGCGCCAATCTTTACAGGATCAAAACTCAGGAGCCCACACCCCCATGGAAATAGAACTCTTTGAAATCAGGAACTTCCTGTTTTCCCATCCCCCGTTCAGAAACCTGCCCAGGAGAGTCATTGACGATCTGGTCCCCCACATCCGCATCGCATACTTCCAAGAAGCGGCCATGATTCTTGAAAAGGGGCAGGAAATCCAGGAACTTTACATGATCAGAAAAGGGGCCGTAGAGATATTCCGGAGCAGCGGGGAGCTGCTCATCCGGATGGGCGAAGGCGAATGCTTCGGCCAGTTTGCCCTGATGCGCCGGAAAAAAGTCCGGTATCCGGCCAGGGCCATTGAAGACACCCTGGTATATTGCATTCCCGACGAACTATTCCAGAAACTCTGCGACGAACACGACCGGTTTGCCGACTTCATGGAAGAGGACCACAGTGCCAGGCTTCAGACCGCCATGGAACAAACCGTTCACCATGACCGGAACCCGCTGATGTTCTCAAAGCTGCGTCCCCTGCTCCACGGAGAAATCATCACCGCCCACCCATCGGTTACCCTGCAGGAGGCTGCCGGCATCATGACCCGCTTTAAGGTTTCCTCCCTGGTGCTGGTACCTGAGCCACCAAATGAGACACCAGGTGAATCACCGGAGGAGACAGCGGAGGAAAACCCGATCAGCGGTATTATCACGGACCGTGACCTGAGAAAACGGGCCATTGCCAAAGGCCTGCCCCTGACCACCCGGGTTGAGGAAATCATGTCCAGGGACGTGGTCACCCACCAGGCCCAGGATTTTGCCTTTGAGGCCATGCTGACCATGATGCGCCACAACCTCCACCACCTGCCCATCCTGGACAACGACACCCCCATCGGTGTCATCTCCGTCTCCGACCTCATGCAATATGCCTCCTATGGGTCCGTATTTATTGTGGGGGATATCCGACGGAAACGCAGCGTTGAGGAACTGGCAGCACTCACGGACGGCATGCGCCAACTCTTCGTCCAGCTGGTGAACGAGGACGCCAACTCACACACCATCGGGGCGGCCCTGGCCCGGCTCGCCGTCGGTATCTCCCAACGCCTTTTGGAGCTTGGGGAGAAGGAACTGGGTCCGCCCCCGGTTCCCTATTGTCTGATGGTGCTGGGGTCCATGGCCAGGGATGAACTGACCCTGGTGACGGATCAGGACAACGCCTTTGTCATCGACGACAGTTTTGATCCGGAGATTCACGACGATTATTTCCTGGCACTGGCCAAATTCCTGAGCGACGGTCTGGATCGCTGCGGATTTCCCTATTGCACCGGCGATATCATGGCCACCAATCCTAAGTGGCGCCAGCCCCTTTCCGTATGGAAATCCTACTTTTCCCGGTGGATCGAACGCCCGGAACCCGAAGCCCTGCTCCACGCCTCTATCTTTTTTGATCTGGAAGGAATTCACGGCGAAACAGGGTTCGCCCGGGTACTGCGGCACCATATCAGGGACAGAGCCCAGGACAGCCCTCAATTTCTGGCATGTCTGGCCCGGAATGCCCTGCTACGGAATCCCCCCTTGGGATTCTTCAGAAAATTTGTTCTTGAGCCGGACGGTGAGCACAAAAACACCTTCAACCTCAAGCGACGGGGCACCGCCCCCATCTCCGATCTGGCCCGGGTCCATGCCCTGGCCTGTGGTATCACCAAGCTCAATACGGAAAACCGCCTGGAGGAAATCAATAAAACAAAGATCCTGGCAGATGGTGTGGGTGACGATCTGCTGGATGCCCTGGAACTCATCTCCATGGTCCGCATCCGCCACCAGGCCCGGAAAATAGAGAGCGGGAGAGAGCCGGACAACAACGTGAGCCCGGAACGATTGTCTGCCTTTGAACGCCGCCACCTCAAAGACGCGTTCAAAATTGTGGCCCAGGCCCAGTCTTTCCTGAGATTCCGCTACAACGCTTCCACCGTTCTGCCAAAAGAACCAAAGGAACCCAAAGAGACCAGGAGCACTTCGGACAATAAACCGGAAGCCGGGGAGTAGCCCATGTTTAGAAAACCCCAACCATCGTTGCCCATAGACTGGAAAAGCCGGTGTGAACGCCTGTCATCCCAGGTTCAGGAACCCAAACTCAGGAAATTTTACCAGGCCTTTAAGGTGCCGCCCCAGACACCGGTGAGCCAGGTGGAATTCCTGGCCCTGGACCTGGAAACCAGTGGCCTGGATCCCCGGAATGACCATATTCTCAGCATCGGATTTCTCACCCTGTCCCACGACCGGATCTTCTGCGATCAGGCCCGGAACTGGATTGTCCGGCCGGAAGAACTTCCGGAAAATGCCCAGAGTACCATCCATGGTATCACCCACAGCACGCTGGAAGCCTGCCCCGCCTTCGGAGCAACCCTGATCCACCTGCTCCGCGCCATGACAGGCAAGGTGCTTATTGCCCATTACAGCCGCATTGAACGTGAGTTTCTCAACCAGGCCACCCTGGGCTGCATCGGAGAACCTCTGGAATTTCCGGTGATCGATACCATGGAGCTTGAATCCAGAAAACATCCGGTATACCGCCCGAATTTTATCCAGCGCTGGATGGGAGACAAAAACAGCCCCTCCCTGCGTTTGTCCCATGCAAGAGAAAGATACGGCCTGCCCCGGTACCGGCCGCACCACGCCCTCACCGACGC
>JAKSBB010001016.1 GCA_022361315.1 Desulfobacterales bacterium | reverse complement strand
GTGAATTTAAGGACAACCGTATCAACCTTGCCAAAGCCGGTGAACTCCAGGCCGATGCCATTAAACTGATGGATATGGCCGGTTATAAATAGGCTGCACCGGGGCGGGATCTTTGCCCCGGAAAAACTTACCATGACACAATCACTGAAAAACCGGGGCGGGGTTCTTACCGCCGCCTTCATCGCCCTGATCACCCTGTCCCCGGTGTTGTTTATCCTTGCATCGGGGATTAGGGCTGAGCCGGAAATCTGGGGCCACCTGAAACAATACGTGCTGCCGGAGTTGTTGAGGAACACGGTGGTGCTGGTCACAGGCGTCATTGCAACCACATCGGTGCTCGGTGTTTCCCTTGCCTGGCTGACCTCTTTTTACGAATTCCGGGGGCGCCGGATGTTTGAGCGCCTCCTGCTTTTTCCCCTGGCCATCCCGGCCTATGTCATGGCCTTTATCTATACAGGACTGCTTGATTTTGCCGGACCCGTAAGGACTGCCGCACGGGCCCATTTCCCCTCATTTGCCGGGATGATTCCTGAAATCCGTTCTGCCTGGGGAGTGATTATGGTCATTTCCCTGGCCGTCTTCCCCTATGTCTTTCTCATGGCCTCCTCGGGGTTCAGATCCATGGGCAGATCCGTGGTGGAGGCCTCGCTGTCCCTCGGGCAAGGGCGTATTTCCACCCTGTTCCGGGTCACGATCCCCATGGCGCGCCCCTGGATTTTCGGCGGCCTTATCCTGGTGTTCATGGAGACCCTGGCGGATTTCGGTGCTGTATCCGTATTTAATTACGATACCTTCACCACAGGGGTATACAAGGCCTGGTACGGGTTTTTCTCCATCAACGCCGCATCCCAGCTCGCCTCTATCCTGGTGCTCATTGTGCTGGCGATCTTTCTCGCCGAAGCTTATATGAAGCGGAAGCAGAAATTCTTCAACCGGGGCAGCCATCAACCGGCGGAACGTCAGCCTCTGAAAGGTGCGGCAGGCTTTTTTGCCAGCGGTTACTGCAGTCTCGTTTTCGGCCTTGCCTTCGGTGTGCCGGTGGCCCAGCTCATTGTCTGGACTTTCGAGGCCTTTCATGTGGAGATCAGTGCCCACTACGGCAGACTCCTTCTGAATACATTTACCCTGGGGTTTCTGGGGATGATTACCACCATGGCGGTGGCCGTGGGGCTGGCATACGCCTGCAGGGCAGCCAGGGACTGGAAGGCGGGGCTGTTTGCAAAACTCTCCCTCACCGGATACGCATTGCCCGGCACCGTGCTGGCTGTGGGAATCATCGGCGTCATGGGCTGGGCGGATGCAGGCCTTGTTTCCCTGGCACAGGCTTTCGGCCTGGAAGTGTCGGCGGGGCTGATCAAGGGAAGTCTTCTTCTGCTGCCCCTGTGTTACATGATCCGTTTTCTCACCGCCGGGTACAATCCGGTCCACGGTAACATGACCCGGATGACCGCCTCCATGGACGAGGCCGCCTCTCTCATGCAGGTGACCGGTATGAAACTGCTGTCTGCCGTCCACCTCCCGTTAATCCGGCGGGGGATAATCACCGGGAGCATCCTGGTGCTTGTGGAAATTATCAAGGAGATGCCGGTGACCCTGATGCTGCGGCCTTTCGGCTGGGATACCCTTGCCGTGAAAATATTTGAACTGACCTCCGAAGGGGAGTGGGAGCGGGCGGCACTGCCGGCGGTTACCCTGGTGCTTGCCGGCATGATTCCCATCATTATTCTAACCCTCATGGGAAAACAGAGGAGCTGATATGAGCCTTATTATAAGCAATATAAACAAACGTCACACCCCCGGTCCTGTGGTGGCTGAGGATATCACCTTCACTGTCAATCCGGGGGAACTGGCCGCATTGATCGGCCCCAGCGGCTGCGGAAAAACCACCCTCTTGCGGATGATTGCAGGGTTTGAGACACCTGATGCCGGCAGCATCACCATCGGTAAGCATACGGTATCGTCACCGGACCTGCATATTCCTCCTGAAAACCGCCGCACCGGTATGGTATTCCAGGACTATGCCCTTTTCCCCCACCTCACCGTGATGGAAAACATCTGCTTCGGCCCGGTTAAAAAAGAGGGGTCTCATCTGGACAAGCTCATCCGGGTGACCGGGCTCAAGGGGTTTGAAAAGAAGTATCCCCATGAACTTTCCGGCGGCCAGCAGCAGCGGGTGGCACTGGCCCGGGCCATTGCACCGAAACCAGAGCTCCTGCTCATGGACGAACCCTTTTCCAACCTGGATATCGCCCTGAGAGAATCCCTTTCCGAGGAAGTCCGGTATATTCTCAACGAATTCGGCATTACCGGCCTGCTGGTGACCCACAACCAGCACGAAGCCTTTGCCATGGCCGATAAAATCGGCGTGATGGCGGAAGGAAAACTCTTACAATGGGATACGGCCCAGAACCTCTATTACCACCCGGAATCCCCTGAAGTGGCAGGGTTTGTGGGGGAAGGATCCTTTCTTCCCGGCGACCTGGCTGCCACAGGAGAGGTGGCCACCCTGATCGGTACCTTTTCAGCAGGTTCGGAAAAGCAAGGAGCAACGGCCGGTACCCACGGCACCGGAGAGGTCACGGTATTCATCCGTCCCGAAGATGTATATGTGGATCCTGATTCGGATTTCAGGGCAACACTGGTGAAGTCCCACTTCAGGGGCCCCGGCAGGCTCCATACCTTTGAACTGGCATCCGGACACCAGATCATATGTACGGATAACAGCCCGGCATCCCTGACGCCGGGAAAAGAATACGGCATCTCGGTGTGCAACCGCAGGGTGTCCCTGTTCCATAACACGGACGACAGAGGCCATGAGCGAAAAGTTGCCTGATGACATCTCTGCGGATCTGGCGCAGGCCGTGAAGAAACTGAAATGATCTGTTTCCCCAGATTGGATCAGCCATCCAGCAGATTCCTGATGGTTGAAAGCAGGGTTTCTCCTTCAAGGGGTTTGGGAAGATAGGCTTTTATGCCCGCTTTCAATGCATCTGCATTGGAAATCCTGTCATTGTATCCCGTACTTAGAATGATGGGGAAATTCTCTTTGGTTTTTAAAATTTTCCGGGCCAGCACATCTCCGCTCATTTCAGGCATTGTCATGTCCGTTACCAAAAGGTCGTAGCTGTTTGGGTTTTCTTCAAAAGCCCTGAGGGCAGTGAGGCCGTCTGAAAAGGTGACGACCTGGTATCCGTAGGCCGTCAGCAGGGCTGTGTAAAACTCGAGGATGCTTGCTTCATCATCCACCACCATGATGCATTCCGTACCCCCCTGAATTTCGATTTCCTCCTTTTCAGTCTCTTCGATGGAATCCGTCTCCCGAAGTACGGGCAGATACACGTGTGCACAGGTGCCACGTCCGGGTTCACTGGCCACGTTAATCCAGCCGTCGTGGTCCTCGACAATGCCCAGGACAACGGCCAGTCCCAGTCCGGTGC
>JAKSBB010000066.1 GCA_022361315.1 Desulfobacterales bacterium | reverse complement strand
TTGATTCTCGTATTCAAACTGGTCCCGCTGGGCATCCAGCACCTGCTGGAAATCGGAAAGACCTTTTTTATAGAGATCCGTGGCCAGGCTGACGGACCGCCGGGCAGCGGCCACTGACCGCTCCAGGGCGGAAAGGCGGACCCGGTCTTCGATATAGGCCGTCAGGTTGTTCTCCACCTCCCGAAGCCCGTTGAGCACGGCGTATTCATAGGCCAGCAGCCGTTGGGGGGTCAGGGCATCTTCAACTTGGATCTGGTTTCTGATACGGTCCCTGGAAAAGATATTCCACCGGAGGGACGGCCCCAGGGAAAATACCTTGCTTCCCGCATTAAAGAGGTCACTGGTGCTGACGGATTCAAACCCCAGGGAACCGTTCAGGGTAAACTTTGGATAAAGATCGGCAGTGGCCACCCCGATCATGGCACTCTGGGCGGCAAGTTCCCGCTCCGCCCGCCGGATATCCGGGCGTTGCCGCAGCAGGTCCGCAGGGACTCCGACGGTTGCCCGTTCCGGGGGTAAAGGAATTGGCTCCGGCGTCACCAGCAGTTGATGGAGGCTGCCGGGCTGCTGCCCCAGAAGCACACCCAGGTTGTTGATGGCCTGGGACAGGGCGATATTCAGCGGCGGCACCTCAGCTTCCGCACGGGCCAGAAGGCGCTCCGACTGGGCAATATCCAGATCCGTGGCCAGGCCGTGGGTGAACCGGGATCGGACCAGCTTCAGCGTCTCCCGCTGGGAATCGATATTGGCCCGGGCCGCGGCCAGCCTGGCCTGGGTGGTGCGGATCTCCAGATAAGCCAGAGATACCCGGGAATACACCGTGATCATGACGTCGGTGCGGTCTTCCCTGCTGGCCTCATAACTTGCGGTGGCCGATTCCACGGACCGCCGGATTCTTCCGAAAAGGTCAATCTCCCAGCCTGCAGAGATACCGGGGGCATAGATGGTTTCCACATAATCCCCGCTCACTGAGTTTTCGCTGCCCCGGGACCGGGTGGCATCTGCGGCCATATCCACAGACGGCAGCATGTCCCGGGAGGTAATGCCCAGTCTCGCCCGGGTTTCATCGATCCGGGCCACCGCCGTAAGCAGATCCAAATTATTTGCCGAAGCCTCGGCAATAAAACGGTCCAGCAGGGGATCGTTGAACAGCTCCCACCACCGGACAACCAGGTCCGCATCGGGCAGCAGCGCCGGATCCTCATGGGGCTGCCATTCCGCCTTCACTTCCGGCGAAGGGGGCGTATAATCCGGTCCCACCAGGGCACATCCGGAGAGGATGATAACCAATGCGGGAATCATCACCCAGGCTGATGCGCGCCTTCCGAAATTCATCATTTTACCTCTCAAAAACATCTCTCACCTCTTGCAGATTGAACATTCATTCAATATTCTTTTAAATTTTTTTGCCCGGTTTCGGGGCTAATTACGGATGGCATCCCACAGGGCATCCACAACCCGGTCCACCATCTCATCCGTCAGTTCCAGAAGACCCACCTCCTG
>JAKSBB010000235.1 GCA_022361315.1 Desulfobacterales bacterium | reverse complement strand
TGGGGGTTCGTGTGGATGCAGCCCATCCCCTCTTTGTTTACCTGCCCTGCGGGGTGGGGGGCGGTCCCGGAGGGATCACCTTCGGCCTGAAACAGATTTTCGGTGACCATGTGCATTGCTTTTTTGCAGAACCCACCGCCTCTCCCTGTATGCTGCTGGGACTGGTGACAGGGCTGCACGAAAAGGTCAGTGTCCGGGATTTCGGCCTGGACAATGTCACCGATGCCGACGGCCTTGCCTGCCCGAGCCCTTCCGGCTTTGTGGGTAAAGCCCTGGCTGAAACCATATCCGGTGTTTACACTGTTGCCGACCAGCAGTTGTACGATCTGCTTCGGGTGGTTGCCAACGAAGAAGATATATTTTTAGAGCCTTCCGCCCTGGCTGGCGTACCGGGGGCATTCTATCTGACCCGCAGTGAAGCGGGCAAAGCTTATATCAAACGGCAGGGCCTTGAACAGGTAATGGACAACGCCGTTCACATTGCCTGGGCCACCGGCGGCAGCATGGTTCCCCGGGAGGTGATGGATGCCTATTATGCCAAGGGAAGTTGAATTTGACATCGGCAGAGCTTTTGTTTAAAACTAACCTGGAAAAGAATCAACATCAGATTCAGCCTGGCCGGACCAACAGACGTTGGGTCTGCCCAGGCTGAATCCATTAGTATACCGAAAGGAAAAGACCAATGATCAGAATTAACGAACACTATAATAAGCTTCAGGCCTCTTATCTCTTCTCGGATATTGCCAAGCGTGTAAACGAATTCCAGGCGAACAATCCCGATGCGGACGTGATCCGTCTGGGGATCGGGGACGTCACCCGCGGTCTGGCCCCTGCCATTGTGGACGGGTTCCGCAAAGGGGTGGATGAAATGGCCGCCGATGCCACCTTCCGGGGATACGGGCCGGAGCAGGGATATGATTTCCTGAGGGAAACCATTGCGGCCAATGATTTCCAGGCCCGGGGCGCCGATATTGCTGCCGATGAAATCTTTGTTTCCGACGGTGCGAAATGTGATTCCGGTAACTTCCAGGAACTCTTCGCCCAGGATATTAAAATTGCCATTCCCGACCCGGTGTATCCGGTATATCTGGACACCAACGTGATGGCCGGCCGGACCGGCGCCTATGCAGACGGCCGGTATCAGGGCATCGTTTATATGGATTGCCTCAAGGAAAACGGCTTTATGCCGACCCTGCCCGAGGAACCGGTTGACCTGATTTATCTCTGCTTCCCCAACAACCCCACCGGCGCCACCGCCACCAAAGAGGAACTGAAGGTGTGGGTGGACTACGCCAGGGATAACAAGGCGCTGATCCTCTTCGATGCCGCCTATGAATCCTTCATCCGCGACGAAAGCCTCCCCAGAAGCATCTATGAGGTGGAAGGGGCCAGGGAAGTGGCTGTGGAGTTCAGAAGCTTTTCCAAAACAGCCGGATTCACCGGCACCCGCTGCGGGTTCACCGTGGTACCCAAGGACTGCAAGGTCTACACCGACGCCGGCAGTGCAGCCTCCCTCCATGCCATGTGGAACCGAAGGCACACCACCAAATTCAACGGGGTATCCTATCCGGTACAGAAAGCCGCGGAAGCCGTTTACTCCGAAGCCGGTAAGGTCCAGGTTAAAGAATATATTGACGCCTACCTGGCCAATGCGGCCATCGTCCGTGACACCATGACGGAGCTGGGGTTTGACCATGTGGGCGGGGAAAACTCTCCATACATCTGGATTGACGGCAAGGGAAGAGACTCCTGGGAGTTCTTTGACCTTCTGCTGAACAAGGCCTCTGTTGTCTGTACGCCGGGCGGTGGTTTCGGGCGTTGCGGCCGGGAATATATCCGGATTTCCGCATTCAACAGTCTTGAAAATGTGAAAACAGCCATGGCACGGGTGAAAGACGCGTTGAAATGAGCCATTTTTTCAATGTAAAATCCCTTGAAGAGGTGTTGGCCCTGGCCGACACCTTCTCCCCTGTGTCCGCTGAATCCGTGCCCACGGAAAATGCCCTGTTCAGGGTGCTTTCCGATGATTTGAAGGCAAGGGAAAACCTGCCCGGTTTCAGCCGGGCCACCATGGACGGGTATGCCGTGGCTGCCGCATCCACATTCGGTGCCTCAGAATCCGCACCTGCCTGGCTGACAATTGCCGGCAGCATCGCCATGGGGGAGGTTCCGGCCTTTGAGATCACCCAGGGAGAGGCTGCCCGTATTGCCACCGGCGGTATGCTGCCCAAAGGGGCGGATGCTGTGGTTATGATCGAGCATACCGAGGCCGTGGATGACCTCTCCGTGGAGATTTATAAAAGCGTGGCACCGCTCCAGCATGTGATCGAACCCATCGAAGATTTTGAGAAAGATGCAGTGGTGCTGGAAAAAGGCCGTCTTCTTCGTCCATCGGAGACCGGGCTTGCGGCGGGGCTTGGATATCCTGAACTGCCGGTCTACCGGACGCCAAAAGTGGGGATTATTTCCACAGGAGATGAGGTGATTCCCATTGACGGGACACCGGGGCCGGGGAAGATCCGGGATATCAACTCCACCTCCCTGTCCGGTCTTGTGGAAGTGGCCAACGGGATCCCTGTCCGGTACGGTATTGTAAAAGACGATCCGGCTGAACTTAGGAAAACCATTGAACAGGCCTTGAATGATACCGACATGATCCTGATATCCGGCGGCAGTTCCGTGGGAACCCGGGATTACACCGTGGAGGTGCTTTCCGGCCTGCCGGATACGGAAATTCTGGTTCACGGCATGTCCGTGAGTCCGGGTAAACCCACCATTCTGGCTAAGGCCGCCGGCAAACCGGTGTGGGGGCTTCCCGGCCAGGTGGTGTCGGCCATGGTGGTGCTCAAGATTGCGGTGATTCCGTTTTTAAACCGCCTGCAGGGCATGGCCCGATCGGTGAAACAGATTTGCGTACCGGCGGTGTTGTCCCGAAATGTGGCATCTGCCCAGGGACGGCGGGATTTCATGCGCGTCAGCCTGCACCAGGGGGATGAGGGGCTTGAGGCCCGGCCGGTGCTGGGAAAATCCGGCCTGATCCGGACCATGGTTCATGCGGATGGCCTTCTTGAGATCGGTGACCATGTGGAAGGTCTGGAAAAGGGCAGCCCTGTAAATGTCATTCTTCTCTAATTAACCTAAACAGGTATCGCTGAAACTTATTATGAAAACCAAGCGAAATATCTACCTTGATATGAAAAGCATAGAAGAGGCGAAGGACTGCCTCTTCAATCAGTTCGGCAACGTAAAAACAGCTGCTGAATCCATCGACGTGGTGGACGCCAGGGGACGGGTTCTGGCAGAACCGGCCTTTGCCGCCATTTCTTCTCCCAACTTCCACGCCGCCGCCATGGACGGTATCGCCGTTGATGCGGCCGCGACTTTTGGTGCCAATGAGGAAGCGCCGAAGCAACTTAAGATCGGTGCGTCCGCCTTTTGGGTGAATACGGGACATGCACTGCCCGAAGGGACCGACGCCGTCATCATGATTGAGCATCTCAACATGATTGGTGATACGGTCCTGGAAATCGAGGCGCCGGCCTTCCCCTGGCAGTATGTCAGGAAAATGGGGGAGGATATCGTGGCCACCCAGCTTCTCTTTCCCCGGGATCATAAGATCAACGCCTATGCCATGGGTGCCTTGTTGTCCGGGGGAGTGTTCCGGGTGTCGGTCCGGAAACGGCCCCGGGTAATGATCATTCCCACCGGGTCGGAGCTCAAGCAGTGGCGGGATGTCAGTCCCGAGACCATGGTTCCGGGGGATGTGGTGGAGTCTAACTCTACGGTGCTGGGTGCGTTGTGCAGGGATAACGGGGCGGAATTTGAGGTACACACCATGCTCCGGGACGATCTATCCACCATTAAAGACGCGGTTGAGAACGCTGCCTCAGGCGGATACGATATGGTGTTGATCATCGGCGGCTCCTCTGCGGGCTCCGAAGATTTTGCCAAACCCGTGATTACCGCTCTGGGAGAACTTTACGTCCACGGGGTGACCATGATGCCGGGCAAACCCATGATGTTCGGCCGGGTGAAGGACACCCCGGTGTTCGGCATACCCGGATATCCGGTTTCTGCCATTGTTGCCTTTGAGCAGTTTGCAGGGCCGCTGTTGCGAACCATGCAGCATCTGCCGGCTAAAGAACCGGTGACGGCCCAAGTGACACCTGCCCGGAAGGTGGCCTCAAAACTCGGCCAGGAGGAGTTTCTCCGGGTGAAGATCGGGTCTGTGGACGGTCGTCTGGTATCCTCCCAGTTGCCAAGGGGATCCGGCAGTATCACCACCCTCACGGAAGCGGACGGCATCATCCGTATCCCCCGCCATGTGGAAGGTATTTCAGCAGAGGAAACCGTCGGGGCCGAATTGCTCCGTCCCCTGTCTGCCATTGAGGATACTGTGGTGATAACCGGCAGCCACGATAATACCCTGGATCTGCTGGCCGATCAGGTGCACAAGGAAAATCCGGGCACCAGCATCTCCTCAAGCCATGTGGGCAGTATGGGCGGATTGATGGCCATTAAAAAAGGGGCCTGCCATATGGCCGGCAGCCATCTTCTGGACGCGGATGACGGCAGTTATAATATCTCGTATGTGGAGAAATACCTGGCCGGTATACCGGTGCGGGTGGTGAACCTGGTGATGCGGGAACAGGGGCTGATCGTTCCCAGGGGAAATCCGGACGGAATTTCCGGACTTGAAGATCTGGCCGAAAAGGGTCTAGCCTTTATCAACCGGCAGGCGGGCTCCGGCACCCGGATTCTACTGGATTATAAACTGGCCGAACTGGGTATCTCCCCCTCTGTAATCCCGGGATATGAAAATGATGAATATACCCATATGTCCGTGGCTGCAGCCGTATTGTCAGGTCGGGCAAAGGCCGGTCTGGGCATCAAAGCGGCTGCCCTGGCCCTGAATTTGGATTTTCTGCCCGTAGTGACGGAATCCTATGACCTGGTGATTCCGGAGGTGTATTACAATACCCGGAAGGTGCAGACGCTTCTTGCCACCGTAAGAAGCGGTGCGTTTAAGCAGCGGGTGCTGGCCCTGGGCGGCTATGGGGTGGAAAAAACCGGAGAGGTCCTGTTTACCACTGCTGAATAAATCTTAAGATTCTCATATGCCCGTATATGGTTTTTCAGCCATATGCGGGCAGTCCTTTTGTACTAGTCGCCTTCTAATGGCTTCATAATACGGTGTTAACCCTTGTCCGCTAAACATATGCCTGTATTTTTCCTAATTCACCATAATCAGGAGGCAATTACAGGAAATGACACAGGTAGCGACGCATTCGTCTTCGGAACCGTATATCCCCGCGAAAAATGAGCCCTACATGAGTGATGGCCAGATTTCCTATTTTAGGGATAAACTGACAGGCAGAAAGACTGAGCTGAAGGCAAAAATTGAAAGAATCATTGAGAATATTAAAACCCTGGAAAATGTCCAGGCCGACATCCTTGACCGAAGTAATTCCTACATTGGCCTGGAGCTTGAGGTTAAGAGTTTTGAGCGGTATTCAAACATGCTTGACCAGGTGGAACGTGCCCTTGAGCGAATTGATGACGGCAGTTTCGGATACTGTGAACTTACGGGCAGTGAAATCGGATTGCGGCGCCTTGAAGCCATTCCCTTCGCCACCATGTCCATCGCCGCACTTGAAAAATTTGAAGCCGGCCGAAAACCCATCTATGCCCCCAGGCAGACCCTCTATTCGTAAATTATTCATCCCGTCCTAAAAATCAGAAAAAAGAAAGGGCCTGCACCGAGTGGCGCAGGCCCTTTTACTTTGGCTGGCTAAAACAGCCTATTGCATATCAACAGCCTGATTTAGTACGGTTTAGTACGGGTGAATCTCAACACGTCTGTTCAGAGCACGGCCGAATTCGGTACCGTTCAGGGCAACCGGGTTTGAATACCCGTAACCGGTGGTGGCCATTCTGTTTCTGAGAATGCCTTTGGATACCAGATAGTCAGCAACGGCATTGGCACGTCTCATGGACAGGCCCATGTTGTATTCTTTGGAACCGATGTTATCGGTATGGCCCTGGAGTTCCACACTCATGGCAGGGTTCTTTTCCAGGATGACAACCACTTCGTCAAGCAGGGGATAGGCTTCGGGTTTGATAACGGATTTGTCAAAGTCAAACAGGACATTGTCAAGGCTCCAGCAGCCAACGGCATTGACTTTGGCGCCCACGGGGGTATTGGGACACTGGTCGTATTCGTCATAAACACCGTCGCCGTCCGTATCTTTCATCATCTTTTTCTTCTTGGGTGCTTCCGCTTTTTCCAGGAAGATTTTTTCAACGAAAGTGGCCATGGCGTCACCGGTCATCAGGTCGTCAGCATTGGTGAGGAAACCGCAGTTACCGATTCTGGCAACTTCGCTCAGGAACGCCTGTCCCTCGGGGGCATTACCCACCAGAATGGGGTAGAAGCAGATGGAAGATCCGTACTTGTCTTTGAGGTTCTGAATCATGGGGAGTTTCTGGTCCATGTCCAGGCCGTCAGAGATAATGATGACAGCGTTGTGTACACCGGGGAGACCTTCAAGGTCTTTGCCCACAGCCTTAAGCGCGGTTCCCAGGGGGCTGAAGCCGCCGGGGGCAGTGACGTTGGCAAGACCCTTGGACAGGTCAGCGGAGCTATATTTGGCCATGCCGTACTGCAATACGGTCAGTTCTTTGGAAACCTTGGGAGCGTGGCCGAAAGATCTTAGACCTGCCATCTGACCCATTTCAGGAATGGTCATATTCAGGCGTTCGGCAATGGCTTTGGCTCTGTCAAATTTGGAATTGCCCATGTAATCGAAGTCCATGGAACTGGAGGCATCAAGGACAACGGAAAAATTGTCCACCTTGGATTTGTACATGGCTGTATCAAACTGGGTGGCGGTGAAAGACGGAAATTCTACGGGGGCCTTGGCTGCACATCCAAAAAGGAAAAGGAAGGCAAGCAAGGACAATAAACTCTGGACGAAAATTTTCTTGTTCATTTTCTCTCCTTTGCAATGTTTACGCTATGATCGGTCGGTTTTAGATAATAAATTACTTGAAGCTTTAGACAAATATACTCAATCATCCTACAGTAGAAAAGCATTGAAATCAACTATTCTTTTCTTAGTTATTGTCTGCTTTTCCACAGTGAAATGCCAGTTTAAAGTGATGTCGAGATCCGTGTGATGCCTGGGCCGGTGTCACTTTTCTTTAACACATTATTTCTCCATTATTGGCGTAAATGGTAAGTATTAATTCTACCGGGTCAAGACCTGTTTCGGGGATTGAATTTTGGGGTTGGTTAGTAAAAAATGAGTATAGGCCCGGGAGACGCCCGGTTTACATTTCGTCAAATTTAAAGATGGGCAAATAAGGACGATTTTTCGCTTTATGGGGATGTGGATTGGGCAGGGGGATGAATCAGTGGTTGCCCGGTTTGTTTTCCCTGGGAAAAAGAAGGGTAATCTGCAATCCTTTTCCCTCGCAGGTGCCGGCAATGGCCTTACCGCCATGATCTTCCATGATCTTTTTGACTGCGGTCAGTCCCAGTCCGGATCCGGGGTGTCCCATTTGTTTTTTTGCATAAAACGGATCGAACAGGTGGACCATGTCTTTTTCCGTGGTGGGGATACCGTTGTCCCGGAATATCAGGGTAACACCCGCCTTGTTCCGGCCGGGCAGTGTGTGAGAGGCGACGACAATTTCCGCCCGACTGCTTTTTCTGACATCGGCTGAGATATGGGACAGCAGGGTGGTAATCAGTTTGGTGA
>JAKSBB010000418.1 GCA_022361315.1 Desulfobacterales bacterium | reverse complement strand
TTCAAGATTAATATATAATAAATCTTCTTTAGAAAGAGTAAACAATTATGAAAAATACCATTTTTAACAGCCTACTAGTCCTTATTATCGTGGAGGTGATTATTGTCACCTCCGGGCGAAGGGGCGATTAGTGGCTTAACCTAAAGATAAACCGAAAAAAGCCGTTACCAGCCCCGAGAGGGTTGGTAACGGCTTTTCTGGTTTTTGGGAGACCGTAAAAGACAATGAGAAGCCATATTGCGACAAAAGGCGTTGCCAGAGCCCCCCACCGGGGCCTGATGAAAGCACTGGGGTATACGGACCGCGAGATCCGCCAGCCCCTCATCGGAATCGCCAACTCTGCCAACGAGCTCATCCCCGGACACATGCACCTGGATACCATTGTCAATGCAGTCAAAGCCGGTATCAGTATGGCTGGCGGAACCCCCATGGAATTCTCCACCATCGGTGTTTGCGACGGGGTGGCCATGAACCACAAAGGCATGCACTATTCTCTGGCCTCAAGGGAGCTTATTGCGGACAGCATTGAGGTGACGGCAACGGCCCATCCCTTTGACGCCATCGTCATGGTACCCAATTGTGACAAGATTGTTCCCGGGATGCTCATGGCAGCGGCCCGTCTCGACATTCCAGCAATTTTTGTCAGCGGCGGCCCAATGCTGGCCGGCCGTCACCCCAAAGACCGCACAAAGAAAATTGATTTAATTTCTATCTTTGAAGCGGTGGGTGCCGTAAAAACAGGGAAAATGTCCGAAGCGGATCTGCTGGCTGTGGAAGATGCGGCCTGCCCCACCTGCGGTTCCTGCGCCGGCATGTTTACGGCAAACTCAATGAATTGTCTCACCGAAGCCATCGGCATGGGACTTCCCGGCAACGGCACCATACCTGCCCCCATGTCCGCCAGAATCCGTTTGGCAAAAGCCACCGGTATCCAGATTATGGAACTCCTTGAAAAGGGAATCACCCCGTCTAAAATTATGACCCGGGATGCCTTTATGAACTCCCTGGCCGTTGACATGGCCCTTGGCTGTTCCACTAACACCGTACTACATCTCAAAGCCATTGCCGCCGAAGCCGGTGTGGATATCCCGCTGGAACTGATCAATAAGGTCAGCAAAAAAACACCCCATCTCTGTTCATTGAGTCCCGGTGGCGTTGACCATATTGAAGATCTGGACACGGCCGGTGGCATCCAGGCCGTACTGAAAGTACTGGCCGACAATGATATGATCGATACCGGGCTGATGACGGCCACAGGAAAAACCGTGGGTGAGAACCTTGACACCGTCACCGTAAAATATCCGGAAGTCATCCGGCCGGTGGACAACCCCTATCATAAAGAAGGAGGACTCGCGGTGCTGTTCGGCAACCTGGCACCGGAAGGCTGTGTGGTCAAGCAGTCCGCCGTTCTTCCCGAAATGATGTCCCACCAGGGCCCGGCCAGAGTGTTTGACTCTGAAGAAGCTGCCACAGAAGCCATCATGGAGCGGCAAATCAACCCCGGGGACGTTATCGTGGTCCGGTACGAAGGACCTGCAGGCGGACCCGGTATGCGTGAAATGCTCACACCAACCTCTGCCATCGCCGGTATGGGGCTGGACGACACATGCGCACTGATCACAGACGGCCGTTTCTCCGGCGGATCCAGGGGGGCCAGTATCGGACATATTTCCCCGGAAGCCGCACAGGGAGGACTTTTAGCCATCGTTGAAGAAAACGATCCCATCCGTATTGATATTCCCAATAAAGCCATTGAACTCATGGTTTCCGAAGACGAAATCAAGCAGCGCTTTGACCGGTGGGAAAAACCCGAACCCAAAATAAAAACAGGTTACATGGCCCGGTATGCCCGGCTGGTTACATCCGCCGGCAACGGGGCAGTATTCAAATAATATACAGGAGAAAACAATGAAACTCACAGGGGCTCAGATCCTCGTTCACATGATTAAATCCCAGGGAGTGGATACCATCTTCGGGTATCCCGGCGGTGCCACCATTGACATCCATGATGAAGTCGAACGGCATGATGACCTGCGTCACATCCTCGTCCGCCATGAGCAGGGTGCCGTCCACATGGCCGATGCCTATGCCAGGGCCCACAAGACCACCGGTGTGGCACTTGTGACCTCCGGCCCCGGTGCCACCAATACGGTCACCGGTATTGCATCAGCCCATTCCGACTCCATTCCCATGGTGGTTTTCACAGGCCAGGTCCCCACCGGCCTGATTGGAAACGATGCCTTCCAAGAAGTCGATATTGTCGGCATCACCAGACCCTGTACCAAACACAACTACCTGATCAAGGATCCCAAGAAACTGGCATCCACCATTCAGGAGGCCTTCCACATTGCCCAGTCCGGCCGGCCCGGCCCCGTGCTTGTGGATTTACCCAAGGACATCATCCAGGCGGAAATCGAGTTTGAAATGCCCGAACCACCCCAGATGAGATCCTATAAACCCAACTACAAGCCCAACAAAAAGCAGATGGCAAAGGCGGTGGAACTCATTAAAACCGCCAAACGGCCGGTATTCTTCTGCGGCGGCGGTGTGATATCATCCCAGGCATCAGAAATATTCACCAAGATCGCCAAGCTTGCCAACTCTCCTGTGACCGGTACGCTGATGGGGCTGGGGGCATTCCCGGGTACTGATCCGCTGTGGCTGGGTATGCTGGGGATGCACGGCACCTACCGGGCCAACATGAGTATCGGTAACTGTGACCTGCTCTTTTCCGCAGGTGTTCGTTTTGATGACCGGGTCACGGGCAGACTGGAAACCTTTGCCCCCAATGCCAAAATCGTTCAGATCGACATCGACCCCACTTCCATCCATAAAAACGTTGAGGTTCACTGCCCCATCGTCGGCGACTGTCAGATGGCACTGGAAGAGATCCTGAAACTGATGGAAAAGGAAGCGCCGGAAGCCTTCCAAAGCCAGGAACGGGATGAATGGCTGAAACAGATCGACCAGTGGAAGCAGACCACCCCCCTGAAGTACGAACAGGGGGATGAAACCATCAAGCCCCAGTACGTGGTGGAAAAACTTCACGAAGTCACAGAAGGAAAGGCCATCGTCACCACAGAAGTCGGACAGAACCAGATGTGGACCGCCCAATATTACCACTTTGACCAGCCCAACCACTTTATCACCTCGGGCGGACTCGGTGTCATGGGCTTCGGCCTGCCCGCAGCCGTCGGTGCCAAAGCTGCCCAGCCGGGTAAACTTGTGGTCTGCGTGGCCGGTGACGGTTCCGTCCAGATGAACTCCCAGGAATTGATGACGGCGGTGGCTTCAAATCTGGACATTAAAATCGTGATCCTGAACAACCGGTATCTGGGCATGGTCCGCCAGTGGCAGGAACTCTTCTATGACAAGTTTTACGCGGCCACGAACATGGAAGCCGCCCCGGATTTTGTGAAGCTGGCCGATGCCTACGGTGCCACAGGGTTCCGCTGCGAAGACCCGGCCAAAGTTGTTGACACCCTTCAGGAAGGCCTCAACACCGAAGGCACCGTTATCATGGAATTTGTGGTGGAACGTGAAGAATCGGTTTACCCCATGGTTCCGGCGGGCGGGGCCCTCACTGAGATGCTTCTGGTTTAGAAAGGAAAAGACCACATGGACACCAACAGATACTTACTCTCCATACTTGTAGACAATGAACCCGGAGTGCTGTCCAGGATCTCAGGGCTTTTTTCAGGCCGGGGATTCAACATCGACTCCCTCTCCGTGGCAAAAACCACGGACCCCAACGTTTCCATCATCACCATGGTCACCTATTGCGATGCCCAGACCATTGAGCAGATCAAGAAACAGCTCCACAAGCTCATCAACGTCATCACGGTAAATGACCTCACCGAGAAAAAATACGTTGAACGGCAACTGGCCCTGATAAAAGTACATGCCAAGAGTGAAAAGCGGGCCGAGATCATGCGGATTGTTGATATTTTCCGTTCTAAAATCGTTGACGTGGGCCACGCCCATTTTGTGGTTGAAATCTCCGGGGATTCCGGCAAAATTGATGCCTTCATGCGGTTGATGAAGCCCATGGGTATCGTTGAAATTGCCTCCACCGGTGCCATTGCCCTGGGAAGGGAAAACGGGAAAAAATAACCATGGAAACCACTATGGAAAAGAAAAAAGCCATCCTCTACGACACCACCCTCAGGGACGGGATGCAGGGTGAAAACATCTTCTTCTCCCCGGAGGATAAACTGAAAATGGCCATCCGGATGGATGAGGCCGGCATCCACTACATTGAGGGGGGATGGCCCGGTTCCAATCCCGGTGCCCAGGCCTTTTTCGAATTGGTAAGGGATCAGGAGTTTAAAAACGCCAAGATCTCGGCCTTCGGTTCCACCCGGCGCCAGGGCAAAACCTGCGAGGAAGACGGCAACATCCAGGCGCTGCTGGAGTGCGGCGCCCCTGCCGTCACAATCTTCGGTAAAACCTGGGATCTTCATGTGGAATCCATCATGTCCAATACCCTGGATGAAAACCTGGCCATGATCCGGGAAAGCGTCGCTTACCTTCTGGATCACGGCCGGGAGGTCATCTACGACGCCGAACATTTTTACGATGGCTACAAGGCCAATAAAGACTACGCCCTTGCCACCCTTGAAGCGGCCGTGGAAGGAGGAACCTGCTGTCTGGTGCTCTGTGACACCAACGGCGGATGCCTCCCCTGTGACATCGATACCATCACCCGGGAGACCATTGCACATTTCGGGGAACGGGACGGGTTGATCTTCGGGATTCACACCCACAACGACTGTGCCATGGCCGTGGCCAACAGTATCAACGCGGTGCATGCCGGTGCCACCATGGTTCAGGGTACCATCAACGGATACGGGGAACGATGCGGCAACGCCGATCTTACCGCCATTATCCCCATCCTTTCCCAGAAAATGAACCGGGACTGCATCAGTCCGGAAAACCTGGCCAAATTGCAGAACCTTTCCAGGTTCGTGTCCGAAACCGCAAACGTACCACCGGTGAGCAGCCGGCCATTCGTCGGGAAATCCGCCTTTGCCCATAAGGGCGGGGTTCATGTGTCCGCCATTATGAAAAATCCGGCGGCCTATGAGCACATGGATCCGGAACTTGTGGGCAACCGCAGACGGGTACTGGTCTCCGAGCAGTCCGGCAAAAGCAACATTGCCTACAAGGCTGAGGAACTGGGCGTGGATCTCGGCAATGATGAGCGGAAAAAGGCATCCATCGTCAATGCCATCAAAGATATGGAGAATGACGGATTTGAGTTTGATGCGGCCGAAGGGTCTCTCAAACTGCTCATGGAAAAACTGACCGGACAATATCATCCCAACTTCTCCCTGGAATCTTTCCGGGTTGTGGTGGAAAAAGACAGGGAAAGACCCTGTTACTCCCATGCCATGATCAAGGTACGCATGGGAGATAAAACCGAGATTACCTCGGCCGAAGGTGATGGTCCGGTTTCCGCATTGGATAACGCCCTGAGAAAAGCCCTTTCCTTTGTTTATCCCAGTGTCAACGACATGCACCTGGTTGACTTTAAGGTTCGTGTTATTGACGGTTCCGACGGCACCGACGCCCGGGTCCGGGTTCTCATCGAATCCAGAGATACCGATAATATATTCTCAACCGTCGGCGTGTCCGAGGATATTATCGAGGCCTCATGGCAGGCCCTGAAGGACAGTTTCCAATACAAATTGTCCCTGGATGAAAAGAAGGCGGCGAAAGAAGCCGGGCGGGAAAAGGCAAATGCCGGTTAATCCGGCGCTATAAACTGCAAAATGATTTTTTATATATAGGGGAAGAGAAATGAACGACGACAGACGGATTATCGTGTTTGATACCACCTTACGGGACGGCGAGCAGTCCCCCGGGGCCAGTATGAACCAGGCGGAAAAACTGAGGATCGCCACCCAGCTCGAGGCCCTGGGGGTAGATGTTATAGAAGCTGGTTTTCCCGCAGCTTCCGTGGGGGATTACGAGTCGGTAAAAGCCATTGCCGAGACCCTGAAAAAATCTTCTGTGGCGGCCCTGTGCCGTGCCAACGAGGATGATATCAGACGGGGCTGGGATGCGGTCAAAGATGCGGCGAATCCCAGAATCCACACCTTTATTGCCACCTCCGAACTCCACATGAAGTATAAACTTCAGATGGAACCGGCCGACGTGCTCAAGCAGGCTGTGGCTTCCGTTGAACTTGCCAAATCTTTTACGGACAACGTTGAGTTTTCCGCTGAAGACGGTTCCCGGTCGGACAAGGATTTTCTGTGTACGGTTTTCGAATCCGTGATTGATGCCGGTGCCACCACCGTCAACCTGCCGGATACCGTGGGGTATGCCATCCCCGAAGAGTTCGGGGAGTTGGTAAAATACGTCATGGAAAATGTGTCCAATATCGATAAGGCCGTTCTTTCCGTTCATTGCCACAACGATCTGGGCCTGGCCACCTCCAATACGCTGGCCGCCATTTCAAACGGTGCCCGCCAGGTGGAAGTCACCATCAACGGTATCGGCGAGCGCGCTGGCAACACCTCCATGGAAGAGGTGGTGATGTCCCTGAATACACGGCCCAACTTCTTTCCCCATACCACAGGTATCGATACCACCCGGATTTACCCCACGTCCCGCCTGGTATCCATGATCACCGGCATTCTGGTACAGCCGAACCGCGCCATTGTCGGTGCCAATGCCTTTGCCCATGAAGCCGGCATCCACCAGGACGGTGTGCTGAAGAACCCCATGACCTATGAGATCATGAAACCTGAAACCGTGGGGATATCCAAGAACAGCCTGGTGCTGGGCAAGCACTCCGGCCGCCACGCACTGAACGCCCATATCACACAGATGGGATACAACCTCTCCGATGATGAGCTGAACGTTGTTTTCAAAAAGTTTAAAAACCTGGCGGACAAGAAAAAGACCATACTTGACGAGGATATCGAAGCCCTGATCAACGAAGGGGTTCTCAGATCCAGCGAAGTCTTCTGCCTGGAGTATATCCATGTGCTGTCCGGGAATACAGTATTCCCCACAGCTTCGGTCCAGCTCAACATCAACGGACGGCCGGTCCAGGGGGCCACCGAAGGCTCCGGTCCCATCGATGCGGTGTATAACATCATTTCCAAACTCACCGGCACCAAGTCCGAACTGTTGCGGTTCACCATATCCGCCCTCACCGAAGGCACCGATGCCCAGGGCGAGGTAACCGTTCGCCTGAAGGAGGACGGCATGGTGGCTCTGGGTAAAGGCGCTGATCCCGATATCATTACGGCTTCCGCCCTGGCCTACATCAACGGCCTGAACCGCCTGGAGTACATGAAGGAACATCCCCCGGCTGAACAGGTCACAGTTTAGGTGCATGAAGATAAGGAGATTACCCGACCGATCATTCCATTTAAATCAGCTTAGATGATCCGGGAAAATCTCCAGTGGCCCTGATGCTTTGGCATCAGGGCCTTTTTTCTATCAGACTGACTTTAAAGTCTTAAATACGAAATTCTATCACAGATCAACACACCTATTGATTTTTCCTTCCAGGAATGATTATCTCCACTATTCTGAAATTCATCTGATTATCATAATAAACCCATCTAAGGAGAGGCCAAATGGCAGAAAAAAAACACGGTGCATTCAGTTTACATGAACTTTTAACAACGGATTTAGATTCTGCAATAACTTTTTACGGCGATTTGCTGGGGTGGACTTTTACAGAGACAAAGAATATAAACGGCAATCCTTACATAGTAATTCACAATGAAGGAGAGTTTATCGGTGGTATGATGCTGAAAGATGAATTCGTTCCCGATGAGGTTCCCCCGCTCTGGGATCCGTATATCACTGTCGATGATGTTGATGCAGCCGCCAAAAAAGTCCAAGAACTGGGGGGAAAGGTTGTTCTTGCACCAACCGATATACCAAACATGGGCCGTTTTTGTGTCATCAAAGATCCGCAAGGGACAAGCCTGAACCTCATTACCCATTCAAAAGAAAATTAAAGTTATTATTTATATGCGCTGACAAGCGGATCTTAAGGAGTCCCCATGACCACAGATATCACCCCACAGGAAACGGCACTCATTACCGGCGCCAGCCGCGGCATAGGCCGTGCCATCGCCGTCAGCCTGGCCGCATCGGGCCGATTCGTATATATCAACTTCCAATCCAACGAAACTGCTGCACTGGAAACCCTGGCTGCCGTGAAAGCCAACGGCGGAGACGGGGCACTTCTCCCCTTTGATGTGACGGATGCCGATGCGGTGAATACCGCGGTCAAAAAGGTTATCAAAGAAAAAGGCGTCATTGATATCCTGGTGAACAATGCCGGAATCAAAAAGGACATGCTCATGGTGATGATGAAACCGGACAGCTGGCAGGATGTCCTTGAGACCAACTTGACCGGCTTTTACAATGTAACCAAACCGGTGGTTAAAAAGATGCTGTCCAAGCGGAAAGGTCGGATCATCAACATTACCTCCACCTCCGGGCAGACCGGGCAGGCCGGCCAGGTGAATTACTCGGCCTCTAAGGCCGGGCTGATCGGAGCCACCAAGGCCCTGGCCCGTGAGATTGCCTCCAGAAGCATTACGGTGAACGCAGTGGCACCGGGATTCATCGAAACGGAGATGACCGATGATCTGCCCGAAAAACAATTGGAGCAAATCGCCCAGACCGTACCGGCCGGCCGTCTCGGAAAACCTGAGGAAGTTGCCGCCACGGTTGCCTTTCTCTGCACGCCTGAAGCGGCATATATCACGGGGCAGGTGATCGGGATAAACGGCGGGATCTGCTGATCACCGAAAACCTATGGACATAACGTATATGAAAAGGGCAGGAGATGACTCCCCTGCCCTTTTTTATTACCGGATCAATGGTTCCGTTTCAACATCAGCTCAGCTTCAGCGCAACCCTGGATAACACCAGTTTCAGTCCAACTTCAGTTCAATTTCAACAGCAGCAACACTGATCCGGATTTTTATTTGCCTATTTTCACGAACTAACCGGCAAATGCCGCATCCGGCATTTCCATGATGGCCGGAATATTCCCCTGCAGCGCTTCCATTTTGCCCATGGTGGCAGGCAGTATCCAGGAGATAAAGTATTCCGCTGTTTTAACCTGGCCCTGGTAGAAGGCCACGTCTTTTTTCTTGGCCTTTTCAATTTTCGGCTGGGCAACCACAGCTCTCCACAGCTCAATCCAGGCCATGCAGACATCACCGCATACGTCAAGGAAGGGGTTGGACATGGCAAAGGCATCCAGAACTTTTTCAGACATGGCAGTCATGCCCATGTGCATGGCCACTTCACCCAGTTTGTTTACGGCCAGTTCTAATTTTGTGGCAAGGGGTGACAGCGTTTCGATTTCCTTGGCTGCTGCGATGGTCACGTTCATTTCCGTGAGCAGGTCCATGAAGGGCTTTCCTTTTTTCAGACCCAGTTTACGGCCCAGAAGGTCCATGGACTGGATACCGTTGGTTCCTTCATAGATGGACGTAATCTTGCAATCACGCATCAATTGTTCCTGGGGATATTCCTGAATAAATCCGTACCCGCCGTAGATCTGGACTCCCTGGACGCAGACTTCAAAGGAGCGGTCTGTGTTGTACGCCTTAGTGATTGGGGTCAGCAGTTCAATCAGGCCTTCCCATTTATCTTTTTCCTCATCAGTCTCGGCCACTTTGGCTTTGTCAAAGCAGAGGGCTGTGTAGTAGAGGAGGCCGCGCATACTGTCCACGTATGATTTCATCATCATGAGCTGACGTTTGACGTCCGGATGATTGATAATCGCTACGGGTTTGGGTTCTGCCTCGAATATTTTTGTCAGGTCAACGCCCTGAACCCTGTCTTTGGCGTAATTCACTGCATTGATGTATGAAGCTGTGGCAAAACCGAAGCCCTGCATGGCCACACCCAGGCGGGCCTCATTCATCATGACGAACATGGCCTTCATGCCCTTGTTTTCTTCACCCAGCAGTTCTCCGATGCAATTGCCCTTGGAACCGAATGACAGGGAGGCCGTAGCATTGCCGTGGATACCCATTTTTTCTTCGAGTCCGGTACAGGTGACATCGTTGAACTCACCGATGCTACCGTCATCGTTTACACGATACTTGGGTACCAGGAAAAGAGAGATGCCTTTGGTGCCGGCCGGTGCACCTTCGATCCTTGCCAAAACCGGATGAATGATGTTTTCGGTAATGTCCTGGTCTCCGCCGGAGATGAAGATTTTGTTGCCGGTAATGGTGTAGGTGCCGTCATCGTTTTTAACGGCAGTGGTGGTGAGATTGCCGACATCGGAACCGGCTTCCGGTTCTGTCAGACACATGGTCCCTGCCCATTTACCGGTGTAAAGATTTTTTAGATAGGTGGCCTTTTGTTCTTCAGTACCGAATTCCTCAACGAGTTTGCCGGCACCGTGGGTCAGACCGGGATACATCAGAAAGGCGCAGTTGGCACCGGTAAACAGCTCTCCGGCTGCTGTGGCAAGTACCCTAGGCATTCCCTGGCCGCCGTAATCCGGGTCATCACACACCGCCACCCACTCGCCTTCGCAAAACAGGTCGTACACCCTGTGGAAGGATTCGGGTACAATAACTTTACCGTCCTCTAATTTGCATCCCTGTTCATCCCCTTCCTTATTGGTGGGGAGAATTTCCTTAACGGCTAGGTTTCTGGCTTCTTTGACCACCATGTCCATGGTCTTCTTGTTAAAATCTTCAAACACCTCGTACTCAGCCAGATCTGAAGCTGAAAGCATTTCATGAAGAACAAATTCCTGATCCCGTCTGTCTGCAATGGATTGTGCCATAATTTAAGATACTCCCGTTTGTGATTTATATATGTGTTGTCTCTTTATTCAATTAATTCGGTGTAACAATCCCTGTGGTAAACATGTCAAATATCATGGACAGCCGCTGGTCTTCCTGCTCCGGGGTGTCATCCCTGAACAATGCAGCCCAGGCAGCGGAATGAACGATATCTGCGTAGAGTTCGGCCATGTCTTTGCTGGGATAAGATTTGAACTCACCCGATGCGATTCCCTGTTCAAAGAGATCCTGAAATAGACCCACCATCCGATCATGAAAGGTGTTTACCTTCTCATTCAACTTGGGCATGGCCACCGCATCAATGTTCGACCGCTCGGAAATGTAAATTTTAACCACTTCCCGGTTGGCCTTGTAAAATTCCGTCTGGGCCTTCAGGCAGGATTTTAGCTTGTCATTTACGCTGAGACGCTCGTCCGTTCGAATTTCTGCCAGGATATGACCCAGATCCCGAACCCGGTTGATGACCAGATCATGGTACATCTCTTTTTTCCCGGGAAAATACTTGTAAATGGTACCCAGGGGATATTGGGACACTTTGGATATCTGGGCCATGGTGGTGGAGTGAAATCCCCGGGATGCAAAAATTTCAAGGGCAGCAGCCAGGATCTCCCCGCGCTTCCGCTGGTCGTCCCGTTCCTTTCTGCTTAAAACCTTTTCGTTATTTTTCCGGACAGTTACTGCCATTTCCAAATCCTTGTTTCATTCTTAGAATGACTATTCTATAAATAGAAGAACAGTTTTTGTCAACAGGTAACTTAATTTTTGTTGACATAAAAAAAACACATGCCTAAGTAATAAACATTGTTTAGTTTCCATCCTTTTTATTAATATTTTCAATGGAGAAGAACTATGAAACACTTTGTCAAACTCGGAACCCTCGTCCTTTTCATCACTCTGGTAGCAGCGGCCAGCGCCTGGGCCCAGACATCCATCATCGGAAAATGGAAAACCATTGACGATGAAACCAACGAGCCAAAGTCCATTGTTCAGATATTTGAAAAAGATGGAAAATATTACGGAAAGATCGTTAAGTTATTCAGAAAGCCAGGTGAAGATCCCAACCCGATATGTGACGACTGTGAAGATGATGATGACCGCAAGAACCAGCCCATTACAGGCATGGAAATCATCCGCGACCTGGAAAAAGGCGGGGAAAAATATGAAGACGGTACCATCCTGGATCCCAAAGACGGTAAAATTTACGATTGCAAACTCTGGGTGGAAGACGGCACCCTCAAAGTTCGTGGTTACATTGCCTTTTTCTACAGGACCCAGACCTGGCACCCGGTGGCCGAATAAGCTTTAACCTATCAGTTAATTTCCGGCACCAGTTTGCAGAACGCTTCGTAATAGGCAGCCTGGCCACCCATGTCCGTAACCCGCTCACGGGTTAAAAAATTCACAGCACCGCTTTTATGCCAGTATCCCTGGACCATAAAGGCGGTGTTCCTCATTATGGAATCATCTGTGTTCACGATGGCCTTGATCCTGCCGTTCTCCCCGTGTACCTCTACTGTCATTCCCTTTGACAGGCCATATTTTTCAGCAGTTGCTTCTGCGACAAAAATGTCCGGAAGATCTGTAACCTCCATAAAGCCCTGGGAGTGCATGGCTGAGGCCGAATGACAGGTCAACAGTCTCAGGGGAAAGTCCGCGGATGATGACAGAGGGGGGAAATATTCAGGTATCGGGCTGAGGCCGTCTTTAGCCGCCTGGTCGCAATAAATTTCAATCTGACCTGACGGGGTGGCAAATTCTTTATCATTCCAGGCCACATCGTGTTTGGAAAATCTGGGGTAGGATGCACCGAGATCCTCAAGGGTAACCCCGTCAAAGTCTCCGGATCGTTTCAACGCCGCGATCAATGGCCCGGTGCATTGTTCCAGAAATTCCCGGGAAGATGAAAACCCGAGGTCCATACCCATATGCTCCGCAAGCCTGAGATAGAATTCAAACTCCGGGATAAGGGTGTCAGGCGGCGCAACTGCCTTTTCCGACACGTTAATCCAATGGGAGAACATGGACGTAAGAAAAATATCATCCTGTTCGAATACAGTGGTGCCGGGGATAATCAGGTCGGCACGGGAGGCCGTATCCGTCATGAATTGATCAAAAACCACCTTGAACTCAACCTGTTCAATACCGGCCATTGCACGGGTCAGATCCGGTGTCTGGACCATGGGATTGGCACAGAAGAAAAAAGCCGCTTTTACCGGCGGTTGATTCGCTTCGGCCATAAACGTGCCGAGACCATGGGCAGGAAAGGTACGCCGCTCCTGTACTTTTCCTTCACTCCCGGCCTCCGGCCCGGACACATAGGGTGACATGGATTTGGAGGCATAGTGAACACCTGCACCTGAATAACCGATGTGACCGGTGATGGCGGCAAGGGCATTAGTGCTTCGAACGGCATTGCCGCCGTTGCTGTACCGCTGCATCCCATAACCCGGATATATGACGGCTTTACGCGTATGTGCATAATCCAAAGTCAATTCCCGTATCGTTTCCGCAGGTACACCGGTGATTTTTTGAGCCCACTCAGGGGAATACGCTCGAATGGATTCTGCAAATCGGTTAAATCCCAATACATGGTTAGACACAAACATCCTATCGGTCAGGCCTTCGCCAATGATTTCCCGGCACATGGCCAGGGCCAGGGCACCATCCGTACCGGGATTTACACGGATATGGTTCCCGAACCTCCGGGCAGTGGCGGATTCATTGGGATCGATTACGATGATCCGGGTTCCTTTTTTTTCTGCCTCTGTCAGCAGTGTGTACAGGTGAAGATTCGTGGTTTTCGGGTTTCTGCCCCAAAGGATCACCATATCGGCATTCAGCACATCCAGTGGAGAATTGCTCCTGGCCTGGCCGAAATCATACTTCTGGGCTGCGATACCGGCCCCCCAGCATAAACTCCCGGTAAATCGGCTGTCCCCGCCCAATGTGTTAAAGAATATGTTCTGAATGCTGTTCTTTGCCCCCCCGTATCCGGCTGAAGTATAGTTCAGCACCGTCGTCGGACCGTGTTCCCTGATAATCCGGTCCAATTTGTCCGCCAGCAGCGGAATGACTTCATCATAGGATATGGGTGAAAATCCCGTTGCGGTCCTTATCAACGGTTGCGTCAGCCGATCCGGATGATGGTGCCGGGTGATCAATTGACGGGCCTTGGGACATACCACACCCCGGGTCAGGGGATGATTGGGATCCCCCTTGAGACCAGTGATTTTGTTCTTTTCCACCGACACCGTAAACCGGCAAAGGTGAAAACAGTCCATGCGGCAGGATACGCGGTATTGTTCCGGCATGGTATGTCCTTTCAATAAAAAAAGTCCCGTGCCTCTCAACGGAGGCACGGGACTTTTATAGGACCGCTGTTGAATTATTTCAAGACATTCCGAAGTCTGAGTACCGAACAATTCGCGTTTTTAACGATCTTTCTGGCACAGGTGTCGGAAAAGGCTTCGTTTATTTTTCGGCGGTGGTTGTGATAGACGATGATCAGATCCGCCTCCCACTTGTCCGCCACCTTCAGGATTTCAACATAATGTTTTCCCACCAGCACCCTGTGGGACACCCGGGGACCGCCGCCGGAACAGTTTTTATCCACAAACTCATCCAGCGCCTGTTTAAAATGCTCCCTGGCTTCCTTTTTGATGTCATCGGTGACAAAGGAGGCCACGATGGGCATGGAAAAATCCGGCATGACTGAGACGATACGGATCTCGGCCCCGCTGAGGGAAGCCAGTTCCAGGGCGTTCTGAAATACCGCTTTTGAGGTTCTGGGATAATCGATATCCACCGGTACAAGTATTTTATTAAACATGAGGGGGCTCCTCTATTTTTTATTTACGTTAAGGTACCGGTTCTAAACCTCTCCCAGCTGTTCCTTCCGTCTTTTCTGGAGTACAAAGACCAGAGCCATCAGGCCCAGTGCCGGAATGAACATGAGCTGTTTGGGCAGACGTTCGGCCGGCATCTTGACCTCTAGAATCTCCTGGTCAAAATCAATGCCCATCTTTTCGGCATTGGAACCGAATACCACGTTGTCTACCAGCACCTTGTCCGCTTCGTTACGGATTTCAAATCCGATGGCGGTGAGACGTTCGGTACCGGTGGGTTCTGCGCCCACAGGCAGCATGAGTGCTTTTTGGTAGATGTCACCGTTAAAATCCTCACCCTGGATCTGGAGCCTGAGCATCTTACCGGGTTCTGCCTTTTCCACAATTTGAACCAATTCGGCGCCGGGCCGGTTGTCAAAAGGCGGGAAGATCTGATCCCACCAGAAGCCGGGGCGGAACAGGGTAAAGGCCACCAGCAGCAGTGCGATGGTCTCGTAAAATTTATTACGGGTGAGCCAGTACCCCTGGGTGGCTGCCGCAAAAATCAGCATGGCGATGACGGCTGCCACAACCACGATGATCAGGTGGTACCAGGTGCCGATGCCGATCATCAGCAGTTCCGTGTTAAAAATAAACAGAAACGGCAGGATGGCGGTACGGATATCGTAGGTAAAGCCCTGGATACCGGTACGGATCGGGTCACCGCCGGAAATCCCTGCAGCGGCAAAGGCAGCCAGCCCCACAGGCGGCGTATCATCGGCCAGAATACCGAAGTAGAACACAAACAGGTGAACCGCCACCAGGGGAACGATAAGGCCGTTCTGGGCGCCCAGCTCAACGATTACCGGTGCCATCAGTGTGGACACAACGATATAGTTGGCCGTGGTCGGCAGGCCCATACCCAGCAGCAGGGAGATACCTGCGGTGAAGAGCAGGATAAGCATCAGGTTACCACCGGAGATAAACTCCACGAATTCTGTCATGACAAGGCCGATACCGGTCAGGGTCACGGTACCCACAACGATACCTGCTGCGGCCGTTGCCACACCGATACCGATCATGTTTCTTGCACCTGAAACCATACCGTCGATCAGGTCGGCCCATCCCCGCTTAAAGGAAAAATCTTCTGACTGGTTCTTGCGGATAATTCCTTTGAGGGGCCGCTGGGTCAGTACAATGACGATCAGCAGCATGGTTGCCCAGTAGGCGGAAAGCGATGGTGACAGACGTTCAACGGTCAGACACCACATCAAGACCACGATGGGCAGCAGGAAGTAGTATCCGGCCTGGGCAGTAGACCCCAGATCCGGCAACTCTTTGATTTCATGGGTCACTTCCAGCTCCGGTACCTGGCAGGCCAGCCAGATCAGGGCCAGATAAGAGACGGCCAGCAACAGGGCCACCACATAAATGGTTGCAGCGCCGGCAACGGTTTTAATCCACCCTAAACCATAATAGGTGGCACCGCCGATAATGATGATAAATAAAATCGTCATCACAAAGGAGAGCAGTTTCTGGGCCAGGGTCTTGGTCACGGGTTTGTCCATGCCTTTGAGCCCGAGTTTGCAGGCCTCAAGATGGACAATGTATACCAGGGCAATGTAGGAAATGATAGCCGGCAGGAAGGCATGCTTGATGACTTCCACGTAGGAGATGCACACATATGCAACCATCAGGAAGGCGGCAGCCCCCATGACGGGGGGTGTCAGCTGACCGTTGGTGGATGCGGCAACCTCTACGGCGCCTGCTTTTTCAGCCGGGAACCCGACTTTCTTCATCAGGGGGATGGTAAAGGTACCGGTGGTGACGACGTTGGCAATGGAAGAACCGGATACAAGACCGGTCATGCCGGAGGAAACCACAGCCGCCTTAGCCGGACCACCGCGCATGTGCCCTAAACCTGCAAAGGCGGTTCGGATAAAGTAGTTACCCGCACCCGCGGACTCCAGCAGGGAGCCAAAAAGCACAAACATAAATACCATGCCCGTGGATACCCCCAGTGCAACACCATATACACCTTCAGTGGACAGCCAGTAGTGGGACATGCCCTTGGACAGGCTGGCACCCTTGTGGGCGATGACTTCCGGCATATGTGGACCCAGAAAGGTGTAGCACAGGAAGACCGATGCCACCACCATCAAAGGGGGCCCAAGCGCACGACGGGTGGCTTCCAGCAACATTGCCAGACCAATCACGGACACCACAAGGTCCAGCGTGGTGGGGTTGCCCGGGCGGTCGGACAGCTGGACGTAGAAAATAAACAGGTATGCCGCGCAAAAGGCGGCCACCAGCGCCACGAACCAGTCCTGGATGGGAATGTGATCCCTTGGGGACGATTTAAAGGTTGGGTAGGCCGTATAGGCTAAAAACATGGCAAAGGCCAGGTGAATGGCCCGGGCTTCGGTATCGTTGAGTACAAAAATATTTAACAAAAAGGGCAGGGGCGATGCATACCAGAGCTGGAACAATGTCCAGATCAGGGGGACATAAAACAGGATCTGTTTCGGAATCGCGCCGACTGGATTTCGAGCACCTGTATCTGCCTCGGCAATCATTTCCTGCAGTTCGTCTTTGGATGCTGCAGCGTCATTTGCTTCGGTCATTGTGACGATTCCTCCATGGAAATTTTAAGAAGGCGTAAACGCAAGGATAAGGGCTATAAAAAGTACAATAAGAAACGCTCGTGTAAAATACAGCGTGCGGCCCAGGTCCCCGTCAGGGGCCGGGACCGCACGCATCAGTTCGCGTCAGCTAACCGATGAATTACATCAGGCCGGCTTCTTTGTAGTATTTTACAGCACCGTCATGGAGGGGTGCAGACAGACCATCTTTGATCATCTCTTCTTTTTTCAGGTTGGCAAAGGCCGGGTGAAGTTTTTTGAACTGGTCAAAGTTCTCGAAAACAGCTTTAACAACATTATAAATGACGTTTTCAGGTACCTTGGCAGAAGTAACAAAGGTAGCGCCTACACCAAAGGTGTTGGTGTCAGCATCGGTGCCGCGGTACATGCCGCCGGGGATGGTGGCGGTTCTGTAGTAGTCATATTTGTCTACCAGACCGTCGATGGCAGGGCCGTCAACAGTTACGAGAACGGAGTCACAGGAAGTGGTGGCTTCCTTGATGGATCCGGAAGGATGACCAACGGTGTAAATGATGGCGTCGATCTTGTTGTCGCAAAGGGCTTTGGACTGTTCGGCAGGTTTCAGCTCAGAGGCCAGTTTGAAGTCGGCTTTGGTCCATCCCAGAGCGTCCATAACAACTTCCATGGTACCGCGCTGACCGGAACCGGGGTTACCGATATTAACGCGTTTGCCTTTAAGATCCATGAAGTTTTTGATACCGGAATCAGCACGGGCAACAACGGTGAACGGCTCGGGATGAACGGAAAATACCGCTCTCAGGTCTTTGTTG
>JAKSBB010000356.1 GCA_022361315.1 Desulfobacterales bacterium | reverse complement strand
GATATAGTCCGGTTCTGTATAATAAATGAGCTGCAGGCCTGAGAATCCGGTGCCGCAATCGTCCACGGCAATTTTAAAGCCCTGGGAATGATAGGCTTCCAGGATTTTGGCCACATCACTGTTGTCGTGAAACTGGTGTTTTTCCGAGATTTCGAAACAGATGTCATCCTGGGTATATCCCAGGGATTCAAGGAGGGTCATGGTGCTGCCCGGCGCATAATCCATGGCATCGAACATGCGATTGTCCAGGTTGTAAAACAATTTGGCCGGATAGGAAGATCTGAAAGCAGCGAACTTTTTAAGGGCTTTTTCCCGGAGAATCAAATCCACGTGGTGGAGCAGACCGTCGTTATATGCCTCGTCAAAGAGCGCGTCAATGGAGGAAAAACCTACGTCTTCGTGGCAGCGGAGAAGTGCTTCGAATCCAAAGGTGTTCCCGGTATGAATATTTACAATGGGCTGAAATGCATAGTCGATATTTTCAAGCCGAATTGCCCATTCCTCATCCTTGAGGGTCACGTAAGCCGTCTCCCAAATCATATTACCTGTCCTGTCATTAGGTCACAAAAGTTTTAGGAGCCTACATGATTTATATGAGGATATGATTAAGGAGCCCGTAATTATCCCGGGTCAGCTATGTTTCAGCGCGGAATTCCGGCTTTTCCTTTACTGGAATGGAGGACGAAGGTTTTGACCATCAATTCCCTGAACACCCGCAGATACTCAATGGTTTTCTGATTCAGATCCGGAGCCTTATCATTCCAGTCCACGTAAATCATGGCAAGAATGATATTGTCCACGAAAACGGGAAAGATCGCAAATCCCTTGGCCTTTGTTAGCTTTGAAGCCTTATCCAGATACCACTGAGGTACCTTCTTTTTGCTTGCCTCTTTTTTAATATTTCGGACAATAATGTCCGCCTCCCGGGCGATGGAAGCATTAAAGAGGTCCGCCCCCGGTTCAATTTTGAATGCCAGGGCAGGGGTGATTTCCCTGGGCCGCACTGCCCCCCTGACATACCTGGGTTCCATGGTATTGGTTTGCTTTTTCTTGATGGAGATTATGGTCTGGGTAAAATAAAAACTATTGTCCATGGTCTCCACCATCTTGGTAAAAATCTCATGGATGCTCAGTTTCCTGTTAAGGGCCTGCTTCAGATGACTCATGCCCTTATCCAGCTCTTTCTTGCTCTTTACACCGCTTGCAGCCTTGGTGATGCTCTTGCCTGTGGCGGGATCAACATCCAGAATTTCTGCCTGTTTCTCCATTTTCTCACGGGAGGTACTAATGAGATGGACGGCCTTTTTAATGTCCATCTTCACAAGTCCCCGATATTTGTCAGCCACAGCAGCACAGGCGTCAACCACCTCTTCCTCGTCACCGGAAATCTCGCAGAGTTCCTGAATATATGCACACAGATACCGTTGTTCTTCCTGAACGGTAAGATCACTGCCGTTGGGTTTAAACCGGGTTACCGGCTGCATGGTCTGCACAATATCCTTGGGCATGTTCAGTTTCAATGCCACGATACGGCCCAGATCGGTATATGACAACCCCATAACGGTCTTTGCCGCTTCTGCCCGTGACATATTTCTGTTTTCCATGGTGATTTCCACCTGGATGTACGTCTCGGGATCAAACAGGGCCACCAGATATTCCCCCAGTTCGTAAATCATGGAAGCAATCTGAAGGGTGTCGGTGGTACTTGTCTTGCGTTCCGTAACAATCTGCCTGGCCATAATACTCCGGTGGAGCCCTTTAAGGGTTTTCTCCTTTAGCACATCGGAGTTGGCCAGATCCGTCATCATCTCATAGACCTTCAGGCCCGCCGCAATGCCACGGACCTCATCGGTTCCCAGAATAATCATTGCCTCGGAAATGGTGGAGATCCCCTTTTTGGAGAACTGGCGGTAGAACGAAGAATTCACCACCTTCAACACCTTTTGCGTCAAGGCCATATCCCTGAGAATAACATCTGCGATGTCCCCTGCAGACGAATACTTCATGGTCAGTATCTGGTTGACATTGCTGATATGACGGGAAAAGGATAAAAAGGCATCCTGTCCCTTCATCTTCTGAAGAATTGAATTCACAAAGACCTTAAAGTCCTCAGGATCGGAACGTACCTCCCCTTCGGGATGGTTCCCGGTCTTGGCAATCAGGTCCTTGATGCTAATGGTATCCAAATCAATACCATCATGGTTGGAATCTGTTCCGCCCATTTGTGCTCCGCTGTAAAACATGCTTGAAAATATCGGGGGTTCGCTCGTATAATATGGGGTATATCTTAGACGGTTTGGCCCTATTTTTCAACGGATTTAATTAAATCTGCAGATGGATCGCACCTGCAGTTGAATATACCGGAATATACCGGAAGGAATTTAGGTACGTCCCGCAGACGTGCCGATTCATATATGAGTCCGACACCAGAACAGGAAGATAATATCAGACAGAAAATCCTGGGGATGAAATCTGCCTTCTCCGGCTACAATGTCGTGAGAATGAGGGAAGCCCTGCGTTATATGTCCGGCCCCAAACTCTCATTGTTCATTAAGATACCGTTTCTGATTCACATCAACCTGCCGGATATGCCGGGATATGTTTCAAAGGGTCCGGCGGCCCACGGTATATACAAGTTCAAGGATTCCGGGTTTTATAAAGAAGGGTTAAAACAAATTGACACGACGGATACCGCCCCGGAATTCACTTCAGGGGCGGATCCGGAGGACCCGTGTGTACTGGGGTTTTATCATATCGGATCTCTGGGTACATTTACCCAGTCCGCCCAATCCGACTTTGATTACTGGGTAATCATCGACAATGAACGGTTCAACGAGGAGCGATATTACAATCTCAAAAAAAACTGGACCGGATCACCACCTATGCACTGGAGGAATTTGACCAGGAAGTAACCTTCTTTACCATGGACCAGGCCGAAATTCGCAGGGACTGCTATGCCGGCTTCAACGCACGCGAGACACTGACGGCTCCGAAGCTCTTTCTCAAAGAAGAATTTTACAGAACCTTTTTAATGATTGCAGGGAAAATCCCTGTCTGGACCATCCTGCCCCCGAATATTAAGAAGGGCACATACACCGCCCTGGTAAAAAGCATTTGGCAGATCCCTTCACTGAGTTCGATAGACCAGGAGTTTATCGACCTGGGCAAGCTTGAATCTCCGGAAAAACAAGATATTCTCAGGGGGATACTCTGGCATATATGCAAATCCAAGGAGGACCCGGTCAAGGCCCTGATTAAGGCAACGATGATCCTTTCCCAGGGATTTGGCGGTCAGGATCATGCCAGCCTGCTCTGTGACGAGATGAAGGCAAAATTCGGTGATGCGGGGATTGACGATTACCGGACGGATCCATACAAAATTCTCTTTGACCGGGTTATTGCCTACCATGAAACCCATGCCCCCGGGAGTCTGAATCTGATCAAGAACGCCATTTTTTTCAGGCTCTGCCAATATCCCATGGTACGCCTGCCGGAATCCGGCTCTCCCAAAAAGCAGTTACTGGACAGGTACATCCGGGCATGGAACCTCACCCCTTCGCAGATCAAAAAGCTGTTGACCTATTCCAGCTGGTCCGAGTCCGAAAAAATACTTCTGGAACGGACCATTGTAAAACGGCTGTCCGACATGTACCGGCAGGTGGGCCAGGACGCCAAGGCGAACTTTAAAAAACTGGATCCGAACGAGCAGCGGAACCTTAAAATTCTCATGCAAAAAACAAGGGAACGCCTCAACCTTTCCGAAAACAAAATTCAGGCCTGTTCCACGTATCTGGCGCGCCAGCACTTTGACGCGTTTCAAATTGATAAAAAGAAATTCAAAGGATGGGAACTTAAGGCATCGGCACCGAATGATGAGGAGAT
>JAKSBB010000787.1 GCA_022361315.1 Desulfobacterales bacterium | reverse complement strand
TATTTACCCCTCTGGGGCTGGGAGATTATGTCAAAAAAATGGATAAACCCCACACCCGGGAAATGGACTGGTGGGAAGAGGCAGACCTGGGCGGCGGGGTCCGCCTGATATTCCTGCCGACCCAGCACTGGTCCATGCGGATCACCCAGGGCCGAAACAAAAGCCTGTGGGGCGCCTGGCTGCTCATCACCCCGGCACACACCATCTACTTTGGCGGTGACTCCGGATATTTCAAGGGATTTGCCGAAACAGGGAGCCGCTTCCCCGGCATCGACTACGCGTTCATGGCTACCACGGCCTACCATCCCCGCTGGTTCATGCACTACCAGCATATGAACGTCCCGGAGGCTGTCCGGGGATTTGAAGAACTGGGGGCCAGATATTTCATCCCCACCCAATGGGCCACCTTCCCCCTGGGCAATGAACCGCCGGGATTTCCGGGTCTTGACCTGAAGCGGTATATCCGGGATGAGAACCTGGATGCATCACGGTTCAAAATATTGGATATCGGAGAGATTCTGCCGATTTGACCCCATGTGGTGGTCAGACCCGGAGATCAGATCCGGGCAGGCACTCCCGATCGTTGACCACTGCGGATTTCTGCCGGATAAACAGGGCACAGCATGCCAGCAGCCCCGCCAGAATGATCAATGCCGGGGTGAAGTGATGGAATCGATCAAAAACAAACCCAGCCAGAATCGGCGACAGGGAGGCGGGTATATTGCTGGTGAACAGCCAGCCGTAAACCTGGCCGATGTTCCCTGCCCCCCAGCTCCGGGAAGCTGATGAGACATAGATGACAAGTACCCCACCGTAGTTGAACCCTGTGATCAGGGCAACGGCCATAAATCCCAGACTGGTCTTGAGCAGCATCGGTGCCATGGCCAGGACAGCCGCCTGGAACAGGAGATTGGCCTGGATGGCGGTGGCGGCTTCAATCCGGTCGAAAATTGCCCCCCAGGTCACCCGCCCGGCCGCATTGGCAAGGGCGAAGAGGGAGACTGCCGTGATCCCGAGTTTTACGGCATCTCCTCCCCCCTGGTAGAGTTCCTTGAGGTTGGCATTCACGGCAAAGCCTGCGGCCAGTCCGATAAACATGGCAAAATAGAGGATCCGGAAGTTAAGATGGCCCAGGACCTGCTTGGGAGCCAGGCGTTGGGTTGCACCTGCGGTAGCCTCATCCTCCGGAAACCGCATCATGGCACCGGCCGCCACCACCGTGCAAAGAAACAGCGTGCCGAAGACAAAAAAGGTATTAAAGGGAGAAAATCCCATGGTGTTGATCATATAGCCCCCGGCCTGGCTGACCATGGCGGCCCCGCCGCCGAAACCGGCCACGGCAATCCCCGTCACCAGTCCTTTGGACTTCGGGAACCACCGGATACAGACGGCAATCGGGACGATATAAGCCATCCCCGCACCGATTCCGGCCAGAAGGCCGATCCCCAGCACAGTCAGGACAAAGGAATGACTGCCCAGACCGGCGAGAAGCCAGCCTCCTCCGAAAAGCAGGCCACCGGCCATGGCGGACCGCCGCGGCCCCACCCGTGGAAGAAACTGCCCCGCGATCATCATGGTCAGGGGAAAGGCAAAATAAAACATGGTGAAGGGAATCTGGACAGGTCCCTGGGCCAAGCCTGTAAGGGATTTCAACGGCTGAACGTAGACGCTCCAGGAATAGGTCGCACCAAGACAGACCTGCATGAGCACAGCGCAGACAAGGATGAGGTACCGCATGAGTTTTCCTTTTCATTTACCCGGTATAACAGGCTGAGAATCTACTATTGCGGATGGGAATTGTCAACCGCCTCCCCGGCTGTCCGATACAAGACAGGTTGCACCTTACCGTATGCACAATTGGCAGGTGAGAAATAAAATCTGCAAAATCACACTTGAACTTTATAAGTCATGGCTTATAATTTTTATTATAGTTTGCTAATTTAGCAAGCATCACGTAACCCATCACCGAACATACGCAAAGGGGGACCCTATGAAATCCGTTAAATGCGTTCCGCAGAGACTATATAAAATAATATTTGCTTTTTTGGTGCTGGCAAATGCCATCGCCCTGTTTATCCTCGGTATTACCTTACTGCCTGTGCTGGGAATTCTTCTTTCCCTGCCGACATTTGCAGCGGCCTATTATATCTTCAGACTTGAACTGAACGACAAATGCCAGATTCGGGTGACCTGACGATACTTTTAATTTTTGAATTAATACCCGGTCATTTCCACATACCCCAGTCCACTGCCGTCAGCCATCTCAATTCGAATCGCCCCTTCATAATAGGGAAACATGCCGGTATGCTCCTGGCCGTCCATGACCGGAACCGCCTTCATATCGAGGTTGCGACCTTTTATACGAATGGTCCAGCCGGCCGGATAGGTGCGTCCGGAATCGGGACTGGTCCAGGTACGGGTCGGGGTGATGGAAAAATCAGATTCCGACAGGATGGCGATGCTGCCGTCCGGCGCTGAAAGGGAGCCGAATCCAAAGCCGTTTGGGGTGCCGTCAGCCCTTCGTACCAGACAGACCATCAGATCGGTGCCGGCCCGGGGGCCGTCATTGATGCGCAGGGCAAACCAGTCCCAGCCCGCCACGTCCGCTCCCAGGGCAGAAGTACTCCACTCATGGTCAAACCAGCCGTGCCCTTCTACATCAACGGCGTCACCTGCCACAGTCACAGCCCCCACAGCCGTCATCCCCGGAAAGGAATAGTAGTGGGAGGCGTCCGTGGTGCCGGGGCCCTTCCGGCTCAGCCCCCGGTCGCCCTGAAGAATTTTAGGCTTTTTATGGGTGAGGGTAAGAGAAATAGAAAATTCCGGACGCCCCGGTTCTTTGTCCGCTCTGGCCCGGGCGGTCAGGCGAAGGTCCCCCTCGCCCTCTTCCACCGATACGGCCTGCCAGTCGTCGATCCAGGCTTTGAAAGGAACGGACTGCGCCCCCGCAATGCCCAGACTGCCCCGGTTCATCCGCTGGGCGGAGAGAAATTGTTTATTCTCCGTATCCGTCACCGCAAAATGGGCAAAGTAAAGCTGGTTGGTCCGCCAGGCCGAGGTCCCGTCTGACACGTCGCAGTCCAGGGCCTGCCTGAAAAAGGTGAGCTGAAATCCGAAATGTCTGCCATTTAAGGTTTTCAGATTTCCGGTATAGTACCACCACTCGGTTTTAAATGTAGGGTGGGAGCCGTAGTCCCGGGGGAAACTCAGTGAGCCCGGCAGCCGGGCCTGGTCGTAACACGCATCTTCGGCATCCGAGGACAGGGCCTCGGCGATATTGACCGTTTCCTCAGTGTCCTGGGGAACACTGCAGCCGAAGGTCAGCAACAGGCATGCCGTCAACAGCAGTATCCTTATTCGCATTAATTTTGTCTGTATCAGGGTCATTTGTCACTCCGTTCTAAGCGCCTTGCCGATGTCCACCCTGCCGGCCCTGAACGCAGGGACCAGACCGGCCACCAAAGCGGCCATCCCGGAAAAGGCAACGGCCTGGATCATGGTGGCCGCTGAAAGCTGCATATCGTAGGTCCAGCCAAAAGATCGGTAATTCACCACATACACCAGCACCCAGGACAGGAATATCCCCAGGGGCAGGGCCAGCAAACCGGCCAGGAAACCGGATGCGGCACATTCCCAGAGTACCAGGGTACGAACCTGGAACGGCAGGGCTCCGCAGGCCCTAAGGATTCCCAACTCCCTGGCACGTTCAAGAATCAGGGCCATTACCGAATTGATAATACCCGTCAGGGCCACGATAGCGGTGAGCACCTGCAGGGCAGAGGTAATGAGAAATGTTTTGTCAAAGGCGGCCAGGATACTTCGTTTGATGTCCAGGCCGGAACGGATTCTCAGCACGGGTGGATCATTCTCTCCGGCATTGCTCGTGTCAAAAGAACGGATCTTCTGCATCACACGCCGGATGGCCGCTTCCTTTCCTTCAAAAGTGTCACGGACAAAAATCTGCATGGCCGTGATATCGTCGTGCCCCCAGAAGATCTTCATGGTGTTGCGGCTGACCACCACCCGGCCGCCACCCATGAAAAAATCCCTGAAGATACCCGCCACCCGAAAATTTTGAGGGCCCTGGAGGGTGTCCATGGTAACGAAGATTTCTCCGGAAGACGAAGGGGAAAGCCCGTTCTGCCGGGCGAAAATTTCTGAAACGATAATCCAGCCCTCACTCAACAGGCGGTCAACATCCCCCTCGCTTTTCACCAGCTGCGGGCGCCAGGTCCACTCTTTTTCAGACAGATCCCGCAGGTAGGAAAAAATATGCACCTCCCCCGACGCCGCTGAAAAGGCGCGGTGGATATTGTAGGCAGAGATATCCCGGACCTCCGGAAACGCCGAAATCTTATCCGGCAGGGTCCTGTCAAGGGAGCGGTTCAGGGCATCCAGGGATTCCACGTGGACATCCCCGCCGATATGACCGTCCACCCATTGGACGATGGACAGCCTGAAACTCCGGGTCATGGTGTCGATGCCGATGTAAACCGAGACCACCACCATGAGGGAGGCAATAAGGACACTGGTCCGGCTCAGGGAGCGGCGGACGTTACGCATGGCCATCCCCGACATCAGCCGGAACCGCCCCGGCATCACCCTTAAAGCGGCATCCGTACCACGGGTCAGCAGGGCCACCAGGATCGGTGCCAGCAGCGATCCACCGGTGAAAACAAGAAAGACCCCCGCAAACACCAGATTGATGGATGCACCGGGCCAGTTGAATATGGTCAGGGCCGCCGCCCCTGCAAGGAGGCCGCCCAGGGTCAGACCGGGCAGCATTCCGGTGAGACTGCTTTCCGAGGCCGACCGCTGCATCAGGGTCACCGGCCGCGTA
>JAKSBB010000462.1 GCA_022361315.1 Desulfobacterales bacterium | reverse complement strand
CTCTCCTGGGGAAATGCGGACGGCATCGAACAGCTTCTGAACGACATTGCTAACAACAAGGGCATCGGCAGCACCCTGAAGCTGGGCGTACACAAAGCGGCCCAGGCCATCGGAAATGGTGCGGACGCCTGTGATTTCACGGCCAAGGGTCTGGAATTTACAGGCTACGATCCCAGAGGTATGATGGGTGTGGCTCTGGGCTATGCCCTATCCTCCCGCGGCGGTGATTTTTGTTCGGTGTATAACATCCCCGAGAGCCGGTTTACCCAGGAGCGGGCCGTGTCGGAATTCGGAACGGAAGATGCCATCAACCGGTTTTCCCTGGAGGGAAAAGCCGCCCTGATTCAACGTTGCATGGCCGTGTCCGCCGTCATTGATTCCCTGGGACTCTGCAAGGTGCCTGCACTGAGCCTTGTGGGGGAATTTGATCTTAAAAACGAAGCCGCCCTGGTGACGGCACTGACCCACCTTGAGATGAATTTCCTGGATCTGCTCCAGGCCGGGGAACGTATTATTACCGAAGAACGCCTGGTAAACCTGGCCCTTAGCCCGGAGGGATTAGACGACACCATTTCCGAAAAATTTCTGACCATTCCCATCACTGAGGGGCCGGCCAAGGGCAGCCGGGTGGATCTGGGCCCCATGCTGGCAGAATTCTATCAACGCATGGGATGGGACGAAAGCGGTGTGCCTGAAGGGTAAAAACCCGGACAGAGGGTCAGCATTAGAATACGCGCCTAAAAAAAATTTGCATCTCTCCCCATAAGACGATATGCTTTCGTAAACATTGTTAAGCTATTATCGCAATCGGTGAATCGGCCTACGCCATCACCTTGGAGAACATGAATGAAAGTGTTGGTCACCGGACTGCTGTTTTTCGTAAGCATCTGGGTTTCACCGCAGGCCATGGCGGATAACAGAGTCGTCCTTCAACTGGCCTGGAAGCACCAGTTCCAGTTTGCCGGCTACTACGCCGCCCTTGATCAGGGGTATTACCGCGAAGCCGGAATTGATGTCGCCATCGTCGAAGGGGGAGAAGGCCGGTTTGCCAGGGAAGAAGTCCAGACCGGCCGGGCCCAATACGGTGTTGCCGGTGCCGAACTCTTGCTCCACCGGCGGGATGGTGATCCTTTTGTGGTCCTGGCCCCCATATTCCAACATTCGCCTTCCGTACTTCTGGTACGCGAGGCCTCAGGAATTTCTCACCTTCAGGATCTCATCCAGAAACGGGTGATGCTGCTGCCCGGAAAAAAAGATGCAGATATTCTGGCCGCCTTTCTTAACGAGGGAATCCCCCTTGAAGCCTTTGTGCGTATGGACCAGACCTACAATCTGGATGACCTGATTCTGGGACGGACAGATGCAGTCAGCAGCTATGCCACCAACGAACCCTATCTATTGCGCCAAAAAGGTATCACACCGGGAATCATCTGGCCCCGGACATACGGTGTGGATTTCTACAGTGACTGTCTCTTTACCTCGGAAAAAGAAATCCGGCACTATCCCCACCGGGTTGCCGCCTTTCTCGCGGCCTCTCTCAGGGGGTGGGAATTCGCGATGGCCCACCCCGGCGAAACATCGGATCTCATTATCAGAGAATACAGGCAGGATAAATCAAAGGCGCACCTTGAGTTCGAGGCCGAGACCATACGAAAACTCATGATCCCGGATCTCGTCCAGATCGGCCATATGAACCCGGGACGATGGCGCCACATCCGGGATACATACGCACGTTTAGAAATGATTGAACCGGGATTCGATATGACCGGTTTTCTTTATGAGCCGTCTCAGAAATCGGATTTCACCCTCCTTAAAAACCTGGTTACCGCAACTATAGGCTTCTGCGTCCTCCTGGGATTAGGTGCGCTGCTTTTATACCGATTCAACCGAAAACTTGCCGAAGAGGTCAGCGAGCGCAAACTCATTGAAGAGGCGCTTCGTCACCAGAAGATGGAGGCCGAACGCTACCTCAACCTGGCTCCCGTCATGTTTATCGGACTGGACAGCCGGGGGAATATCACATTAGTGAACAATAAGGCCTGTACGATACTGGAATACAGCCGGGATGAAATGATCGGACGCAACTGGTTTGATAATTTTCTTCCCGACTCCGTGAAAGATGAGGTCCGTTCTGTGTTCGCGGGACTGATGGCAGGAGATCAAAAGCCAGCTAGTTTTTTTGAAAATGTCGTCCTTTCAAGAAGCGGCAGGGAGATCATCGTCGCCTGGCATAATGTGTACCTGAAAGACGACACCGAAGCAATCGTCGGTGTATTGTCTTCCGGAGAAGATATTTCCGAAAAAAGACAGCTGGAAACCCATTTGCTGAATGCCAGAAAGATGGAGTCCATCGGCAGCCTTGCCGGTGGCATTGCCCATGAGTTTAACAACGTTCTAAGCATCATCATCGGCAATAACGAATTAATCATGGATGATCTGAAGCCGGGCAGCCTGACCATGAAAAATGCCAGAGAAATTCAGATTGCGAGCCGGCGGGCCAGGGATGTGGTCAAACAATTGCTGACGTTCAGCCGTCAGGACAACGTGTCCTGTAATCCCGTTGATATCCGCGAAGTTGTCTGGAACACGGCAAAACTGCTGCGGTCTTCCATTCCTGCAAACATAGATATCCGCAAAGATCTGTCTCCCGACGTGTCCCATGTTTCCGGAAATGAACCTCAGATCAAACAGCTTTTGATCAACCTGTGCAGCAATGCCACGGACGCCATGCTTGAAACCGGCGGGCAACTCATCATCGCCCTGACTGATAATTACCTTGATGCCATCGACGCATCCCAATACCCGAATCTCACACCCGGCCCCTATGTGATGCTGACGGTCACCGATACCGGCGGCGGTATTGAATCGGCGATTCTCCCCCGGATCTTTGATCCCTATTTCACCACCAAAGAGGTGGGCCAGGGCACCGGTATCGGGCTGGCCGTTGTCCACGGTATTGTCGAACGCCATTCCGGTGCAGCTTCCGTGGACAGCACCCCTGGTCAAGGCACCTGTGTCACCGTTCTGTTTCCGGCCCTGGAAAAGGCGGGTAAAGAGCCGGTAAATAAGACGTCCCACTCCCAGACTGTTCCCCAGTGCGGCAGCGGCCGTATCCTTTTTGTGGATGATGAACCCGCCATCGCCAAACTGACCGAACGCCTGCTGAGCAGCCTTGGGTACACCGTAGCGGCATTCACCTCCCCGAAGGCTGCATTGGAGACATTTTCATCTGACCCGGCATCCTTTGATCTGGTGATATCCGACATGGCCATGCCTGAAATGACCGGTGACCGTCTGATCATGCATGTGCGGGATATCCGCCCGGACATCCCGACCATCATCTGCACGGGATATTCCGCCTTGATAACAGAGGAAAAGGCCGGGGAGCTGGGTGTCAATGCCTTTGTAATGAAACCCTTGGATAAGGGGGAGTTAGCGGAGGCTGTGAATCAGGTGCTGCCCCCCCGGAACACATAGACAGCATGATCGATTACTGGCTCGTCAGCTTTATCTCAATCCGCCTGTTTCTTTGAAGCGCCTCAGGTGTATCTGCCTGCTCTATAGGGTAATACTTGCTGAACCCTGCGGCGGCCATCCGGTTCCCGGGAATCCCCCGGCTGTTGAGGAACCGGACCACCGATACGGCCCGGGCCACCGAAAGCTCCCAGTTGGAGGGGAAGAATTCATTATTTATGGGAATTTTATCCGTATGGCCATCAATCCGGAGCACCCAGTTGATATCACCGGGAATCTTCTTGGCCACATCCAGAAGTGTATCTGCCAGGCGGGTCAGATGGGTTTGCCCCGCTTCCTCCAGAGTGGCGGACCCTGATCCAAACAAGAGTCCTGCCTGGAATACAAACCGGTCCCCCTGGATTCTTACCGCCGGATTATCTTTGAGGATCGCCTGAAGCCGGCCGAAAAACTCGGAACGGTACTTCTCAAGCTTGTTTACCCGACGGGCCAGGGCAATGTTAAGTTCCTTGCCCAGTTCCCTGATTCGTTCATCCTTTGCCTCGCCTTCGGCTGTGCTGGTCTCCAGAGCGGTGCGAATGGTCTTGAGCTGATCCCGGAGCCGGGAGAGCTGATCGGATAGAAAGGCGACTTCAGCCCTGGCATCTGCAGACAATTGCCGCTGTTCATCAATGGCTGTTTTCTGGGAGCTGACAACTGCGGACAGCGCCTGAATCCGTATCTCCCGGGTATTGATTTCTTCCTGGGCCAGCAGTGTCCGTTCTTTTTCAAGCGCCAGTTCTGCGCTCAGTTTTTTAGACCGGTCCCGGAGATCCCCTGCCAGGGTCCGGCTCTCGGACAAGGCGCCGGCCAGATCTCCCACCTGGCTTTCAAGCCGCTCCCTGAGTGTTCTCAGGGCATCAATATCTTCATTGAGGCTGGCGATCACCAGAAGCTGCTGCTTTATTTTATCCTCATCCGCTGCCGCCTGCCCCTCAAGTTCGGCCACCTGATCTCTTAAAATCGTACGATCCTCGGACAGGGCGATGATGGCATCGGACATCCCCTCTATTTCGCTGGACAGCTTTGCCGACTTCTCCTTTTCCAGTCCAAGTAGATCAGACAATTCAGCCACCTGGATATTGAGGCGTGCCAGTTCATTCTCCTGGGTGTTGAGCATTCGTGCCAGAAGGAACTGGGCGATGACAAAGACCAATAGTATGAAAATCACCACCATGAGCAGAGCGGACAATACATCCACATACCCGGGCCAGGCAGTTATGGGGCTTGATATCCGACGCGATCTGGCCATGACACTCCCCTTTAGGCCTTAGGCCCAGGCTTCTTTGCCAGGCGGTGTTTGAGATATTCGTGCATCAACTTGTTGTTCTGCTGTACCTGGTTGATGAGAATTTTCAGGTGGGTGTTTATCTCCTCCATCTGTGCGGTACGGCCCACCCGGCCACCGCCCTGGGGCTCACCGTCATCCGTATCCACCAGACGGGTGACGCCGGACAACCACTCTTCCATCTCGTTGAAAAACCGATTCTGGGCATGACCGGCCTGAATATCCACAAACCCCAGAATCAATGAGCCGCCGAGCCCGAAAAGGGAAGAACTGAAGGCCGTCCCCATACCGGCCAGCGGGGTTTCAAGCCCCTGCTTGAGCTTGGCAAACAGGGTGGCAAAATCTTCTCCGGTCACACTCAGGCCGTTGATCACCTGTCCCACGGTGCCGATGGTCTGGAGCAACCCCCAGAAGGTGCCCAGAAGCCCTAAAAAAATCAGTACCCCGATCATATATTTTGAATTCTCCCGGGTCTCGTCCAGCCGGTCCCGGATACTGTCCAGAACAGTTCGCAGGGATCCCGCCGACAACCGGAAACGGTCCCGGTGGATTTCTTCCAGATGCCGGGCCAAAGGAGAGAGCAGGAGGGACGGCTCTGTTACGGACAAGCCGGGGTCACCGGTTCTGAATATTTTGATCCATCTGATCTCCGGTTCCAGCCGGATAATCTGAAACATATTGATGCCAATGCCCACGATCAGGGCACCGAGAATCAGCAGGTTAAATCCCCAGTTGGCCAGAAACGCCGCCTTCAACGGCTGAATCAACAGGCCGCAGATACCGGCCACCACGACAAGATAGATAATCGTCAGATACAGATAATGACGGGGATTGCTCATAGGCCTCCACCTTTCTCGATTGGGTTATCCCGAATACGTCATGATAGGTTGTGCGTTAAGATATTCGGGTTATCCGGCTCCGCATCACTGCTGTTGATGCAATCCTGCGGTGTGGCACTGCTTTATCCCCTGTAACAGATTTTCCCTATTAAAAAAAGTGCAAACGCAAATCTAACCGCATATAGTGGCCGAACTGCAAATATCCATCACCCAAAAGCCGGCCCTGCAGAAAAATCAACTTCCTGCAGGGCCGGTTTTAAATTACCTTTCCCTATACGTACGCCGCGCGGCGGTTCCTCAGGGACACCTGGTCATTCAATGTCCAGAAGTCATAGAGAATGCCAAGCCCGAACACCCCACCGGTAAGCAGATAGAGAATCCCTGTAAACCATTTGCCCATGTACATGCGGTGAACACCGAACAGCCCCAGAAAGGTAAGAAGAATATGGGCAAGCGTATAATCAATATCCCCTGCATGGTATCTCAGGTCTGCCTCATCATCCATAGCGGGTATCAGAAATAAGTCGATGATCCAGCCGATGCCCAGCAGCCCCAGAGTAAAAAAATAAATCGTTCCCGAAATGGGCTTTCCATAGTAGAACCTGTGGGCACCGATAAAACCGAAAATCCATAGGAGGTATCCGATTGATTTTCTGTGGGTATCGTATCTGTACATTGGTTTTCCTTTCAAAATAAAGTATCGGGGTAGAGGTCCGGGGTTAACCCCCGGGGGTACAACAAGTATTCATAGCCGAAAAATAAAGCAAGCCGTATGCCAGAGAAAATTTGAGCTATTTTCGGGTGGATAGAGAATTGGAGCTTGAACTTCCTGTCTGAATTGACCACGAAATCTGGTTTAAATCACCACAAGTTGGCTTACCAGCCCACCATCAGCGCATAACCAGGGCATAAAAAAGCCCCCTGTTTAAAGGGGGCCTGGAAAATCGTATATTTATAATTCACAGGTGCCGTGAACGGAACCATAACACTTATTGTACTGATAACCGATAAACGCAACAGCCAGAATCATCGCTATCATATCGTACCTCCTTTAATTGGGAGCTGATATTTCGGGGTGGCGGGCAGGTGCCGGCCATAAGATCCGCATAACCCGCTTTTATCTAATATGGGTCTGATTCAGCTGATTTCAATGGAATATTTATTCCCGCCCGGTGTCCGCCCGCCGATTCATACCCGCCATGAATATCCTTCATATCACCCCATGAAAACAATGCGTTGTACAAAAACTCAAATCTTCTGGTAGGTTACGGTTCAGGGTTAGAAATATATCCTGGTCCCCGGCCTACCGGCAGGGTTCAGGCGTATGAAATCAATATAACAATGCCAAGGAGCACGCATGGGACTCGAATTCAACAACGAGACCTGTTCGGGGTGTAAGGCCTGCGAGCTGGTCTGTTCATTGCAAAACCTGAAAAAGGTTAATCCGTCAAAAGCCCTTTTAAATGTGTATGGGAAATTTCCCGTGCCCGGTAAATACTTTGTGGACATCTGCGACCAGTGCGGCGCATGTGCAGAGGCCTGCCCCGAAGATGCGATTCAGCTCAAGGGTCAGACCTACCGCATCGACCGGAAGAAATGCACCAACTGCCTGGAGTGTGTGGGCGCCTGTCCGGTGAAGGTCATCAAGGTGGATGACGACGGCACCCCCTATAAGTGCATCAATTGTAAACAGTGCGCAGAGGTCTGTCCCCGCGACGCGCTGACATTTTCTTAAGAAGGAGGCGGATAATGCTTTACGGATATGCAGGCCAGACCCTGAGAATTGATTTGAGTGCCGGACGTGTGGAAAAAGAACCCCTGAAACAGGAGTGGGTAGACGATTTCATCGGGGGGCGTGGATTCACCTCCAAAATCCTCTATGATGAAAATCCCCCCCAGGTGGAACCCTTTGATCCGGAAAACCGGTTCATCATTGCCATGGGCCCCTTAAGCGGATTGTTTCTCCCGGCCTCCGGAAAAACCCATTTCTGCACCAAGTCCCCTGCCACCGGGGGTTACGGCGACTCAAACATGGGCGGCCATTTCGGTGTAAACATGAAGTACGCCGGCTATGATGTCACCATCCTGAAAGGGAAGGCAGAAAAACCGTCCTATATTTTCATCGACAACGACAGGGTTGAAATCCGGCCGGCGGACCAGTACTGGGGAAAAAGCTCCACCCAGGTGGAAGAGGCCATGAAAGAAGAGCTGGGAGAGGATTTCCAGATCCTGACCATTGGCCAGGCCGGGGAGCGGCTGGTAAACTTTGCCTGCATCTCCCATGATTTCGGCCGCCAGGCCGGGCGCATCGGCATCGGTGCGGTACTGGGGTCTAAAAACATCAAAGCCATTGCTGCCCGGGGTACCAAAAGCATCCCGGTATTCGACCCCAAAGGCCTGTTGAAAAAAGGCAAGGAAACCTATGCGGCCTGTCGGGAAAAACCGGGATTCACCGGCTGGACCCCCGAAGGGACGGCCGGCATTACCAATTGGTGCAACGATGTAGGCGCCCTGCCCACCCGCAACTTCCAGACCTCCAACTGTGATTACGCGGACGACATCAACGGCAAGGCCATCCTGAAAGAGCTGAAGATCACCGACAAAGGCTGTTTCTCCTGTCCTATCCCCTGCGGTAAATACGGCCGGGCGAAAACCAAACTCGGAGAGGTTTACGTGGAAGGGCCGGAGTATGAAACCCTGTCTCTGCTCGGTTCCAACTGCGAGCTGTCCGACATCCACGGCATTGCCCACACCAACTGGGTCTGTGACGAACTGGGGCTGGACACCTGTTCGGCCGGGGTAGTGGTGAGCTTTGCCCTGGAATGCTATGAAAAAGGCCTGATCTCAAAAGAAGAGATGGGGATGGATGTGAAATGGGGGGATCTGGACTCCATCGTCCATATCCTTGAGATCATCTCCAAACGAGAAGGCATCGGCGACGTCCTTGCCCTTGGTGTTCAGAAAGCCGCTGAAAAGATCGGACATGATTCCGACAAATTCGCCATCCACGTGAAGGGCCTGGAATGGACCGGATACGAAGCCAGAAACGCCCCGGGTATGATGTTGGGCTATATGACTGCGGATGTCGGTGCCCATCACGCCCGCTGCTGGGTTCTCGGGTCGGATGTGGCCACTGCTGTGGGCGGCAACAAGGACGCCACGGTCCATGACCTGATCTCAGGCGGCGCAGACTTCAACCACATCCCCAAGGCGGACCATAAAAACGTGGTGCCCCTGGTACTGAAATCCCAGCACCTGCGTCCGGCCTTTGATATTCTGGGTACCTGCCGTCTCCAGTACATGGAGATCGGCCTTGAAACCAAATACTACGAAGAGCTGTACTATTACGCCACCGGTAAAAAACTGGATTTTGACAAGGATCTGCTCAAACTCTCCGAGAAGATCTGGCACCTGAACCGGATGTTCAACAAACGGGAAATCCCCGACTTCGGCCGGAAGTATGATTATCCCCCTGCCAGGTTCACCGAGGAACCGGTACCTTCCGGCCCCAACAAAGGCCACTTCGTCACCATAGATGTGATCGAGGAAATGCTGGACGCCTATTATGACGCCAGAGGGTGGGATAAAAACGGTATCCCCACAAAAGAGACCCTTGAAAAACATAGACTGAAAGTTTAATACCTATATTCAGGGCAGCAGGATGGTAATCCTGCTGCCCTGACCCCACACCTAAAAACGAGGTCATACCATGCCCGCCATCACCCTGCGCCTGTCGGAAAGCCTGTTGTGCATCTTCAGGGATGCCGGTACACCAAAGGAAGAAATATCCCGGATCACGATTGAAGAAGGAACAACGGTACGGGAGATTCTGGCGACCCAGGGTATTAATCCGCTGCTGGTGCCCATGGCAGGATTTTCAGAGCCGGATACCCTTGATCAGCAACGAATCGACCTCAACACCCCACTGAACATCAGCGGTACACTCACCTTATACGGCCCTCTGGCCGGGGGATAACACGAGTTTTCTATTGACCTGCGACCCATCCCGGAATATGCTTTTAAATTATCTACAAAAATTACAGGAAAAGGATAATATCCAGGGGTGGCTTTACCGATACGGCCTTGGGCTGGAATAGTTTGTTTTTTAGGAATCTGGGTGGGGATGTTTCAGGGCATCTGCCCCGGGTATGCCTCTGCAGAAGAAATACCCAGGCTTAAAATCGTCACCAGTGAGTACCCCCCCTATAATTATCTGGAGAACGATCAGCCAACAGGGTTCTGCACCGAAGTCGTTGAATCCCTTCTCAATACCCTCAACATTCACACACCGATCACCACCCTGCCCTGGGCCCGGGCCTACCAGACCGCCCGGAAACGGTCGAACACCCTGATTTATACCATTGCAAGGACAACAGAACGGGAAAAACAATTCCACTGGATCGGCATCCTTGTCACCGGAAAGTCCTACCTGTTTTCCCTGAAATCAAGATACCTGCGTTTCAGTTCCCTTGACCAGGTCCGCCCCTTCCGTATTGGTGCGGCCAGGGAAGATATCCGCGCCCGATTCCTTAAGGACAAAGGGATTCTCGGGCTTGACCTGGTGATTCACTCCCGCATGAATGCCGTAAAACTATTGAATCAACGCATTGATCTCTGGGCGGAAGACGAGATAAGCGCCGTCCATACCATTCGGCAACTGGGATATGAACCGGGGGACACCCTTTCCAAGGCACTGCCCCTGGACATAAGGCCCGCCCCCAGAGGATATCTCGCCATCAGTATGGGCACCGATCCGGAACTTATGGGCAGACTCCGGAAAGCCTATGCCGACTTCCTGACCACAAATAAATTCCAGACGATTAAAACCCGGTACTTTCATCCCGGCCCCTGATACTGCAGGTGCCGGGCCCGTTCGCATTTTACTTTCCGGATTCCATGCTTACCTTTGGCTTCGGCAACCGCACCGATTTGCGCCCAAGAAAGCCAAACTCAAGGAAGCAACCATGGAAACGATCTCCGCGTTGAACGACTTCATTACCGCCATAAAAAAGAACTGCCATATCTCCGATGCCGGCGGCTCGTCCATCTTCTCCATCTGCGGCATGGCCCTGCGTCTCCGGGATCTCAACAAATGGGAACAAGGGCTTTCTCCCTGGGAAGAAGCCGAACCGTCAGAGCTGCTGGGATGGATAGATGACAGGGAGCAAACCTGGGAAGTGGTGGGAGATCATGAATTCTCCCCCCTGCCACTTGACGGAAACGCATATGATCCCTTTGACACCCAATCCATTAATGAAATCCTGCGTCCGCAAGGCCTTTTCTACGGGGCCGGCTATGCCCATTCCCTGAAACCCTGTTTTTTCCTGGCAGAGATCCTGGAAGCAAGAGTGATTCACGATACGCCCGTGCTGATTCTCGGAAAGGAACATGTGCGGGACCTGCTCACCATCCCCGCCCTCAATCAGGATGATACGGTCATATTCCGGAAAGACGCTGCCGCGCTCTTTCTCTGGGATCAGATGGCCTACCTTAAAAAATCCGGACAGCGGTTTCTGCGCATGGCACTACGCCGGTGCGGCCTGCCCGACCCCGGTGTGGACAGCCGGATTGCAGGGTTTGAGAAAATCCTCACAGTTTTTGAACAGACCTGTATTCATCACGAAATCGGAGAAATCCGAGACCAGGTGTTTGACCGCAACCGTTTCCGGGAAATTGTCGCAGAATATCCACATACCACGGTGGAACTATTGGCCCGCACCGTAAAAGATCTGTTGGCAGACACAGGCCCTCAGGGCACCCTGGCCCATATCATTAAAACAAAAAATAACGCGGCTCTCGGGTTTTATGCGGCATTCCAGGATGGCCTGTTCCGCCCGCTTTTCCCTGATCTGCGGCCAGCCGTGGAAAGATTTGTCTCAGACAATAACTGGGAAACCATTGAAGATGTAAGACGAACCGGTTTTGATACGGCGAAACGATATGTGGATGAACTCTTATCCATTGTGGAATCGGGCAATACAGAAGGTGCGTCTGAACAGATTATCGAAAGGGTAAACACCGGGCTGATAGCGCCCCTGAACAATGGGGAAAGGCCGCTCTCACCCTGAAACTGACCTTAAGTCAGCTTCAAGGATTTGATATGGTCAATCAGATCTTTGAAGGTCTGCTTTTCAAAATTCCGTCGTTTAAGGTAGATGTTGATCTGATCGTTGAGCACCTCGGTCTCCGGAAACAACTCCGTCAGCAGTCCCTTCTCCAACTCCTTGAGCACGGTATACCTGGGCACAAATCCCACACCGATGCCAGCCAGGGCCGCATTGATAATGCCCCGGACATTGGAAATCCGGGTAATCCTGCCAAATCCGAACCCCGCATCTTCGGTCAGGGCATTGATAAAATTTTTCCACCATCCCAGTTCCCGGTCAAAGGAAAGCAGGGTACAGCGGTTGAGATCACTTATGGTCGATATCCCGTGGTCCCGGATGTATTCCGGCGCAGCAATCACGGAGTACTCCTCCCGGAGGAGGGGAACCGCCACCAGATCTTCATGGATATGGGGCACACAATCAATGATCAGATCCATTTCATCCGTGAGCAACGGCGTAAGCAGACTGGCATCCAGAACAAAATCCAGGTGAATGTGGGGATACTTCCGAATAAAGGGTTCCATGCCCTTAATAAATACCGACGATCCGAATTCTACAGGTGCCCCCAGGGTCAGAAATACGGGATGGTTCGCCTTTTCCGCCAGGCCGTCCAGTGTCTCTTCAATCCGGTCAAAAATCCCCGCACACCGGCTGTATAGATATTCCCCCCGCCGGGTCAGACGGAATTGTCTGTTCTGCCGGTCCACCAGATCGAACCCCAGTTCGGCTTCCAGCTTTTTGATAGCATGGCTCACAGCGGACTGGGTGAGACAAAGCTTTTCCGCACAGGCCGTATAATTCCGGGTGCCTGCCAGGATATAAAAGGTCCTTAGTTTGTTAAGATCCACCTGCATGATTTTGGCATATCACATTTTACCGCAGCCAGGCAATATTCTCCCCTTTTAATGACAGGATGTTTTCGGTATATTACCCCCATGCGAAACAGGGACCTGAACATGGAAACCGTCCTGTCTCCGGCCTTCATGCGGATATGGGACAACTCCCTGATGGGGGTGATGATCATTGACCGGAAAGGTATCGTCCGGTATATGAACCGGTTGCTGATCCGTACGGACGACCTTCAGGATGAAGATATTCTGGGCCAGAAAATGGTGGATTTCTATCCCCTGGAAAGCGATTGCCACATCTCCATCCAGACCCTGGAAACCGGTGCCCCCACCATCAAAAAGACCATTGTGTACTATACCCGGAAGAAAAAACTG
>JAKSBB010001026.1 GCA_022361315.1 Desulfobacterales bacterium | reverse complement strand
CATCCTTTTTGGCCGTGGCCGTAAATGTCCCCACCAGCGGCGGCCGTTTTACCGCTTTCCCGTATGCGGCGATGAATTCCGCCACATGGAGGTAGTCGGGTCTGAAGTCATGTCCCCACTTGGACAGGCAGTGAGCCTCGTCAAAAACCCAGCACCCCACGGTGCGGGACCGGATGAGATCCGCCACACTCCGGTTTCGCAACTGCTCCGGTGAAATATAGAGGATGCCCACATCCCCCAGGCGGACTTTCTCCATGACCGCCCCCCGTTCCGGCAGGGTCAGGCTGCCGTTTATGGCAGCGGCTACCTCCGTGCCTGTGGCCCTGTTCAGATTATCCACCTGGTCCTTCATCAGGGCTTTAAGGGGGGAAATGATGACGGTGAGTTCCCCCAGCCGGTGATATCGGTGCAACGCCGGTATCTGATAGCAGATGGACTTGCCGCCGCCCGTGGGAAGGATACCCAGTAGCGAAACACCCTGAAGTCCGGCTTCAATCACCTCCTGCTGCAAGGGCCTGCCGTCGGGCAGGGTTCGGTATGCATCAAATCCGAAATAGTTTTTCAGCAATGCGACAGAATTGTTGTTCGCCCGACAGTATTCACAAGTATCATCCCCGCAGGCATACCGCAGCGTCCGGATGATATCGGTAATCTTAGGAAACCTGTGGCTCACCCACGGCGGCATAACGGAGTTGCTTCCGGAAACCAGCACCCAGGAGAGCACATAGGCCAATACGACCCGTTTACTTCCCTCATGTGAAAATTCTCTCCAGACCGTATCAAACGCGCCTTCACATATTTTTCCTTTGCTTAGCCGGATAAAAACGTCCCTGGCAGATTCCGGGGAAAGGGTATCTCCTCCCAATTCATTGAGCAATTCCCGCATTCCCGCGCCCAGTGCCTCAACGGCAAAGGCGTAGTACCCGAGAATCCCGGGCCTGCTTTCTTCCAGAGCTTTTAAAGCAGCCACCTGATCTTCAAACACCGCCAGGGTCAGCCGGGCATCGGCCACGGGGTCATTCTTCCCGCTTCTCACCAGCTTATAGTCCTTCACCAAGCTGTGATAGGGGTTTTCAGGAAATGCCAGGGGGGATAAGAACAGCGTGTCAATCACGGGAAGGTTTATGAACGTCGCATCCGGCGATACGGCTTTAGCCGCCAGGATATCATGGCGGAGGATATTATGTCCCAGAAGAACGGATGCCCCTTTTG
>JAKSBB010000542.1 GCA_022361315.1 Desulfobacterales bacterium | reverse complement strand
TTTGCCTGAAAAAAACAATGCCGATTATAAGGCTGCCTAGGATACCGGTCAGAGAAGCCGCCAATGCGTTTCCGTCCATGCTGAGCCGGTATACCGTAGCAACCCCGGCGGTGATGATACCGCTGATGACCCCTCCGTATGCACCGGACAGGCTGATCATGAGCAATCGGCCGTCCACAGACACACCGGGTGACAAGTGTAACCCCATGGACATGCTGATTACAGCAGTAAGCCCGAAACAAAGTCCGTGGATTATCCCCCCGGTGATAAGACCCAGGAAACGGCCGGAGATGCTGCCCGTAACAGCAGCAATACGCTGTCTGACCGACCCGTAGATCAGGGCCAGGGTTAAAAACAGCAAAAAGATTGGAGACAATCCTTTTAACAGCGGTACAATTTCGATCATGGTTCTATCGCCCGGGGTAGAAAAGGTTTTACCTATGGATGAACAGCGTAACTATACGTTAAACGATAAAAGAAAACAAATCGTAAGCACCGGCAATGGGGTCAGAAGAATATCAGCTCAGCACCTTTGAACACGGATTTAAACAGAAAAAAAGCGGTAACAAGGGTAAGGGCAATGCTTAACATCAGGTTTCCTTTTGTGGCCGGCCGTTTTTCCCGGTACCCCAATACCCACCCCAGAAGAATGCCTGCGATGAATCCGCCCCCATGACCCCAGTTGTCTATATTGGGAATGATGAAACCGATGATCACCAGGCTGAGTATCCAGGCCCTGGTCTGTTTGAACACCTGCTGTCCCCATCTACCCCCCCGGGATCTTCCATAATAAAACAGCGCCCCGATCAACCCGCAAATACCGGTGGAGGCACCCACGGTTAAAGGTACGCCGCCCAGGTAGGAAAATAAAAAACCGAATACACAGGACAGGACATAAATGCAAAACATTCGTGATGGGCCGAAGGCATTGATGACAATCGGCGCAACTGTTTTCAAGGCTAACATGTTGAACAGAATGTGCAGGAGGCCGCCGTGGTACCACCCTGCGGTAAAAAGGCTCCACCAGGCATTATATTTGCTGATGGGGATGGTGCCGGAACCACCCAAAAATGTAAGGACATCATAATCGGGAGAGAGGGTAAGCAACGGATTCATGGAGAGCCCGACAGCTTTGCCGGAAAAGATCAGCGAGATCAGGAACAGCCCGGCGTTGGCCCAGACGATGGCCCTGATCATATTTCCGGGGGACATGGGAATTAATTCAGACCTGAAGTAAAGGCCTTATCAAATACATCGGCCAGGGCATCGTTAAAAAATGCCTCAACCTTTTTTCTGGTAAAATTGACATCGGTACGGTCCAGCGTCAGGGCCACGGGGATGGTGGTGAGCTTTTTTTCTGCCGGTTGTGCCCAATAGAGGGTCAGGTCTATGGTCAGGGTCATTTCGGTCAATGCCCCCTTTTTTGCTGCATTGCAATAGAATTTGTTGATTCTGCCAGTGAGCAGCCTTGCTTTGTCGGTTTCAACGGCTGACAGCCCGTCCAGAGTCGGTGTCCAGGCCGGTACGGGTGTGATATGAAATCCCTTTTTTTCAAGATAACTCTGGGTCTGATCCGTCAGCCTGCCGGCCAGGTCCAGCCCCTGCACCAGAAACACCTCTTTGGACTTGTCGTTGAGCACCCGATGTCCGATGGTGCCTCTGGCCCGGTCCGTACGATTATCCGTAAACCGGCTGATGCCCATGGTGCCGGAACTGCCCGCTTCGGGATATCCGGAATAGACCAGATCAATATATTTAGGTCCCGAGGAGGCACAGCCGCAAAGCAGCAGGATGACAAGTGAAAAAAGCAGCAATGGGCGTCGCATGGTTCTATATCCTTGAATTCTTAATGGATGGTAATATCCTTGATTGAAACCGCAGTCAGATATTCTTTGACAGCCCCCAGGGTGAGGGTGAACATCTTGGTCCCGATAAGTATGGCCATGGGGTCGTCAGGACTGCCGCAGGCCTGGGCAAACACGGGGCCCATAACCGCAGTGGGTTCGGTGGCCTGGTCCGTGTTGCTCTGCATTTCTTTGACATAAATGTCCAGCCGTTCCTTGAGGATGTTAAAATAGTCAATCCGGGTGCCGGTGGTGGTTTCGGTGAGTGTGGAGATGTTCTGGGAAATTTCTCTGACCATCTCCCAATAGGTCTCGTTCAGGGGCGTTTTATTTTTGTCCGTTGCAGCCATGTAGAAGGCGATTCCCCAGCCCACGGACAAAATCTTTAGTATCCCCAGTTCGTACTCCACGGTGGTGAGATTGAGGTTGTTTTCCTGGGGCAGTGCCCCCATGATTTCTTTCAGGTCTCCGCGGTCAATGGCAAAACTGGCAAGATTACGGGCCAGTTCTTCAACACTGATGCCGTCTTCCGGGAGGTCTGGTGTTTCATTTTTTGAGGCGTTCATTTGGTTTGTTTTGCCTTTAAAGTCGTATACAAATTGGCGGATGTCATCT
>JAKSBB010000764.1 GCA_022361315.1 Desulfobacterales bacterium | reverse complement strand
GACGGAGAGGCCAGACGCCTGGAAGCCTTTAGCCAGGGCAAAACCGCCCCCGAAGAGCAGGATGATGCCCCATGGCAGCTTTGAAAACACGCTGGCGTCAAGTATGGCAGCAGAATCTGCGTTTTTAGACCGGGTGGGCAGGAAGAACAGCAGGGAGGCCATGGCAATGGCCACGGTCCCGTCGTCGATCAGCTTGGGAAAAGGCAGCAGTCCTGCCCAGCCCGGCAGGGCCATGAAGCCCAGGCTAAGGTCTTTTCTGAATATCCAGAGGGCAGCGGTGGCGAAAAATACCACCAGCACCATTTTTTCTTCGGGGGAAAGCTTCCCCAGCGCCTTGTATTCCTTTTCCACGATGGAATGATCCACGGTGATATGCTTGGGCACCCGGAAAAAAATCCGGGTGAGCAGAAACCAGATGATCATCAGCATGGCAATGGTCAGGGGCAGGGCCATCATCATCCAGATGCCGAAAGAGATGGGAGAGGCCGTGGGAAAGGTCTGTTCAAATGTCCTTACCAGCACCAGGTTCGGCGGGGTGCCCACCAGGGTGGCGGCACCGCCCATGGAGGCGGCGTAGGCAATACCCAGAAGCAGGCAGAGGGAGAAATGATGGGTGTCTTTGGTATCGAACTGCTCCTCCATCTTCAGGATAATGGACATGGCGATGGGCAGCATCATCACGGCAGTGGCGGTGTTGGAGATCCACATGGACAGGAAGGCCGAGGCCACCATAAATCCGAATACCAGCCTGGACGGCCCGCCGCCGATGGTCCTTACCGTGAACAGGGCGATGCGCTTGTGCAGGTTCCAGCGTTCCATGGCCAGGGCGATGAGAAAGCCGCCCATAAAGAGGAAGATGGTGGAGTTGAAATAAACGCCTGCGGCTGCCTTTCCTTTTAAAATACCCAGCAGGGGAAAAAGGACAACGGGGATCAGGGCGGTGGCTGCCAGGGGCACGGCTTCGGTCACCCAGAGCACAGCCATTAATACGGCCACAGCCGCCATCCGTGTCACCAGGGGATTGGCCGGATCCAGGTCCAGCATCATTACGGCTAAAAAGAGCAGTGGTGCCAGTACCAGCCCGAGTTTTTGCAGAAAACTTCTTTCATTGACAGCGTCCATACATCCCTCCCGTTATTTATTGTGAGTGTTGAGGGGAGTATTAGCAATGGGTGTGCCAGTGAAAGGGGTGTGAGGGTAAGCGTTTGTTTTTTCAGTGGGTTACGCTGGTTTTGGGGTGTCCTGTCCTGCGGGACGGGACAGGGTAATTGTCCTGCCGGGCAGGACAAATGTCTTCTCCGGCAGGACAAAAATGGTTGCCGGGATTCATCCGCCGTACTCCCGGGTCTCTATGACCTCATAGTGGAACGACCGCTGATCCCAGCGCTTGAGCACCTTACGGGCCGCATCCGGCACATAGCACCGGGTGTAATCCTCCCCCTGGAAGTCGATGACGTTCCGGAGGGAATCAAAGGTCATGATGGTGATGAACTCCACCTCGTCTTCATGGTCCAGCCGCAACAGTTCTATTTTCCGGTACCCCGGAATCTGTTTAGCTTCAATGCCGGGAAAGACATCGTTGTGGAGCAACTGCTGATAGGTATCTGCATTTTCCAGGGTGGTCCAGCCGTGCCAGACCCGTTTGACTGCCATAATTAATCCTCCCCCGATATATGAATTGCCGGTTACTATATCAAGGGCATTTTATACCTTCCGGAGATCTTTTCAACCCCGGCCGGTTGATGTCAGGCGGTTTTGTCGCAGAGGGTCTTTGCCAGCACCGCACCGGCCATGGCCAGGGATTCCGGATCCAGGTAAAATTCCGAATGCCGGTGGAAAAGCACCTTGCACTGGGCCGGGAATTCCTCATCCCGGTCATTGAAGAGCAGCAGCATGGCCATCCGGGGCAGGACCCGGAAGGAGACGGCAAGGTCGTAGGGCATGTCGGTTGCTTCCGGAATACCCCCTGCCTTATCACAGGCAGCTTTCAATTCGCTGAGTTTGCCGCTGAACCGGCCTGATATTTTCAATTCCGTATCACTGGCAAAGTAGTTGACGTTGGTGAAATGGGAGGTCTGTCTGAAAT
>JAKSBB010000633.1 GCA_022361315.1 Desulfobacterales bacterium | reverse complement strand
GCAGCTTCACCCGGGCCGATGACACCTTGCAGCCGTCATCGGTCTCGGACGCATAGGCCACCCTAAGCCCCCTTAATGACATGATCTCCGGAGACGGCCCGGAAGCATTGGTGTTCCGGGTCTGGTCCAGGAGCATCTCCGCCCGGATAGGCCCTGCAAAATCCTTTTTGCCCAGGACCCGGGCAATGGTCTCCATAATAAGGGATTTACCGTTCCGGCCCCGGCCGGTCATGACCACGAAGATGGAAAGCACCACCTCACCCACCAGGGCATAGCCGCAGATCCGCTGCCAGAACCTGACCAGGTTGATGTTGTCTGAAAAGATCTCCAGGAGGGCCTTTTCCCAGGCATCGCAACCGGCGTCGATCCCCTCCCATTTCACCGGACAGGATTTGATAAGGTAATCCTCCGGCCTGCCGTCCTCCAGCTCACCGGTTTTCAGGTTGATCACGCCGTTGGCGCAGGGCATCAGCCACGGCTTTTGATCCACCTCGCTGCCCTCGATGGCCAGGGGCACCCGGCAGGTGTGGGCAAACAAAAGGCAGTTGTTCCGGCGCCGGTTGGCTTGAAGTGCCGTCACCCGTTTGCGAAGTCCTTTGACCAGGCCGGTAAACTCACCGGCCGGTCTTCCTTCCTCTTCCAGTTCCCGGGCCTGCTGGGAAAGCTCCCGGGCCAAACCGGCATAGGCTTCCGTTACATCCTCGACACCGGCCACGGCCCGCTCCATCACATCCACGATCCAGTGATTACCCATCCATTCCATCCAGGCGTTCATTGCATTGTTGAACCGGAACCTGGTCTGGTGGATCCGGGCGTAGAGCTCGCCGTCTCCCAGCTCGTTGCGGTGGTAGCACCGGAGAATAAAATCAGAATCCAATTCATCCCCCGAACCCTTGCCGGTCTTGCTTTTCTGCTCTTCCACCCGGGCCTCCACTTTCTCTTTGATACTCACCACGTCACCCATCGCGCACCTCCTTTCCGTGAAACAACCACCCGAAATTACAAAAGTTTCCCGTTTCCCTCCCATTTCCTAAATTTTTTAAGCCCGACGCCCGCGCTCTCCGTAACCGCGGTAAGGAAAGCCCAGGAAGGACCCGCGGCGTTTTTTCCAGGGATTGGGGCGCAGGGCCGGAGGGAGGACGGAGTATCTGACTTTGGTAGGTTAAAGAAGTTAAAGGGGGGCCGGGGGTAACCGCGGGTCCTTCCATGGGGTGTCTCCTTAGATATCTTGAACGGTGCCTGGCATTTGAAAACCTGTTCTACATACTTTTAAGTATTTCTTCTTTAAAACGCTTGGCTTCTTCTCTTTGCTTTTCTTTCACTTTTCGAATCATGTCGTTCCACTCATCCAAGTCAAAGTACAACCTGTCACCCAACTTGAGAATCAAGTCAGGATATCTTTTCGTTTTGTGCCAGTAGTAGGCAGTGGTACGCGGAATGGGCAGGTTCCCTTTGTTATGCGCCTTGCTTAAGGGGAGAAGATTCATTGGTGTCTCCTAATTGTCCTTGCCCTTTCGATGGTAGTCTACCTGGAAAGGGCGTAATAATGCATTCACGTGATGCGCTCTATTCTAAGAATGAGCATTTTGATTCAGGCCGGAGTGTGAAAAACGAAGGCATTCCCATGTATTGCCTGCCGTCCAGGTAAGGGGCGGAGACCTTGTGGCCGTCCTCCATCATCTGCTTGAGCATGAAAGAAGTGCCTTCCCCGAGGCATTGAGCGGCCAGGGCGCGGGCCCAGTCCGTTTCCATTGGCCTGGCACCGGGGCCGGACTCGCAACCGCAGACCACCCACTTGATCCCCGGGTCCGGGCAGGCTGCATACACCAGGTACGGCTGCAGGTCGACCGGGCCGAGCATGGGCTCCACCGATACCCAGCGGTTGGGCACCGGCAGGCGAAGCAACACCGGGATCCGGCGGTCCGCCTCCGCCTGGTTTTCGGCAGAGACGCCGAACCATACGTTGTCCGCCTCTTCCAGTGTGTCTTCCGTAAAGAGTATGCCCAGAACCTTCACCATCCGGTCCGGCCGCTTGGT
>JAKSBB010000964.1 GCA_022361315.1 Desulfobacterales bacterium | reverse complement strand
TGTGGGCATCCTCTATATTTCACCGGAGCAGTTGCGAAACCGGAGTGTGGCGGATCTCATCCGGTCCCGCACCGTGGGCTGCTGGGTTTTTGACGAGGCCCACTGCCTGTCCAAGTGGGGACACGACTTCAGACCCGACTACCTCCATGTGGCGGAATTCATAGCCGCATACGGGAAAGCGGTAAAACGGCCGCCGCTGGTGGGAACATTTACGGCCACGGCCAAAAAAGATGTGATCGAAGAGATCGTCTCCCATCTCAGAGAGACGCTTTCCGTTGATCTGGCCTCTTTTATCGGCGGTGTGGAACGGGACAACCTCTCCTTCCAGGTCTGGCCGGTAACCCGGAATGAAAAGTACGATGTCATACTCAACTGCCTTCAGGAGGGCCTTGCGGAGAGGGACGGCGGCGCCATCGTCTATTGTGCCAGTCGCAGACGGACGGAGGAGGTCAGTGAATTTTTAAACGAGCGGGGCATCCATTCCGAGGCCTTCCATGCCGGCCGCAGCGAACCGGACAAACGGAATATCCAGGATGATTTTGTGGCCGGCACCATCCCTGTGATCTGTGCCACCAACGCATTCGGCATGGGTATCGACAAAAAGGATATCCGCCTGGTGATTCATGCGGACATCCCGGGATCACTGGAAAATTATCTTCAGGAGGCCGGGCGTGCCGGCCGGGATCTGGCACCTTCGGAGTGCATTCTGCTTTATGAACAGGCGGATATTGAGAGCCAGTTCTCCCTGAATGCCCTGTCCCGCCTTTCCCTGAAAGACATCAAAAAAATCCTGGGCATACTGAAAAAAAGAGGCGCAAAAATCCCCGAAGTCATCATCACCCCCGGAGAGATTGCCCGGCTCATGGGGCAGGAACCGGATGAGGGCGGGGATGCCCGTGCCCGCATCGGCCTGAGCTGGCTGGAGCGCAAAGGCTTTATTCAGAGGGATTTCAACCGTACCCTGTTTTTTCAGGGCACACCCATGGTACGGGATATGGCTGACGCGGCTGAGAAAATGGAGCGCCTGGGATTGTCCCGGATGAAGCGCCAAATTTTTTCAACCATTCTTCATTTCCTTTTTAATGCCGACCCAAATACCCTGATGTCTGCCGACGATATTTGCACGGAACTTGGGAAGATACCGGATTTGCCGGAGACCTATATGGATTCCCGTGAGGTCATCTCCCTGCTGTCCGATATGGCAAAGACCGGGCTGGTGAGAGAAGGCGTGATCATGAGCGCCTTCATTCGTCCCAAGGGGAAGAACAAGGCATCAGACGTTCTGGATTATTTCAGCCGGGCGGAAAAAGAGATGGTGGCCCTGATGGAGGAAATGGCTGCGGAATCCGGGATAGATAACCAAGAGGAAGCCGCTGTCTTTAATCTCCGCCGCATGTCCCAACGTCTGAAAGATGCCGGGTTTGACCGGATCAACACGGACTCGGTGGAACGCATCCTCAGATGCCTGGCCAATGACAAGGGGAAGGCCGGGGGCAAGAGTCTGAAGATCACCGGCCGAAAGGGGGCGGACCAGCGATGGGTGCGTCGTGCCGTATCCTGGGAGACGCTGCGGGAACGCATGACACGTCGTCACCAGGCTGCAGGCCTTATCATTGAGACCATTATTCGCGGTTTGCCTGCCTCCCAGCGCGGCGGGCAGGCTGAGGTCCTGGCCAGGTTTTTCATCTCAGATATTCTCGCCGATATGACCGGGCATGTTTTCCTGTCGGGATTCAAGGGCAATACCCGGACCCTGGTGGAGCGCGCCCTGCTGTATCTCCACGATATCAAAGCCCTCACCCTTCAAAACGGACTGGGAGTATTCCGCCAGGCCTTTACCCTGGCCCTGACACCCGGTGCTTCCGGCCGGCGGTATACCAAGGCGGATTACGCCCCCCTGTCCCTTCACTACGATCAGAAAAACGTCCAGGTCCATGTCATGGAGAAGTTCGCCCTGCTGGG
>JAKSBB010000710.1 GCA_022361315.1 Desulfobacterales bacterium | reverse complement strand
GTTGGTGCCGACGATCAGGCCCACGATCGGCCGGGGGAACCGCAGCGTGCAATGGGTCGTCTGCGGGTTGTTGCCCTCGTAGGGCTCGCCGTTGATGTCGGTGATGTCCAAGTGCACCAGGTAGCTGGTGACGTCCTGGCCGCTCTCGACACGGCCGGCGCGGCTGTACATGTCACGCCCGCGGTACCAGCCGGGCTCCGAGATCAGTCGCGTCAGCGTCTGATCCACGGTGACGCGCTGCTGTTCCATGAAGATGACCGGCTGATTGGTCAGCAGGCCGTCCTCGTAGCGGTGCACGCTGGCCGGTGCGTGGTTCTGGTAAATCGCGTGGCCCCGGGTGACGGTGACGTGATCCACCGCGTCACGCATGTCACGGACGTACAGGTGGAACGTCGGCACGGGCTCGATCACCGTCGACAGCACCGTCTGCGCGCTGACGCGTGACTGCTGCTCAGCGACCAGCGTCGTCGAACGACCCAGCGAACCGGTTTCCGTCATCTCGTAGAGCTCGATCTTACCGTCAAACACCGTCGCGCGCGTCGCGCCGTTCTCCGCGACCTCCACGCCGAACTCCGTGCCCAGGTCGACCACCTTCGCGGTCGGCGTGTTCACCGTGAAGCGATACGCCTCGGTCGGCACGTACGCCACTCGCCGGTATCGTCCCCCCGCACCGCCGGGCGTCGCGGGAGGCGCGGAAGACGCGGTGGTATACCTGGAATCCCCAACGCCCTCCGGTGACGGGCCAGCCGCTGAGGTGCGGACCGTTCTCCAGGAAAACCGGACGATTCTTCCTCACGTGACCGTGGCGCGAGTCGGCGACCCGGTACGGTTCCCCAACCACGACGACGTGTACCACAACCTCTTCTCGCTCTCGGAGGGGAACAGCTTCAACCTCGGGCGCTACGCTCCCGGCGGGGCCCCGGAGCACGTCTTCGAGAACGAGGGCGTCGTACGGCTGTTCTGCGACATCCACCCCGAGATGGCGGGCCTGATCCTCGTCCTCGACGCACCGCACTTCGCTACGCCATCGGCCGACGGCTCGTACCGTGTCGACGGAGTGCCTGCCGGGACGTGGAACGTGGTCTCCTGGCATCCTGCAACGAGATCGGACACCGCTTCGGTGACCCTGACC
>JAKSBB010000941.1 GCA_022361315.1 Desulfobacterales bacterium | reverse complement strand
CTTTTTTCCCTTACCCTTATTGGGTCGAGGCGTATCCTTGGCCCGCGAAAAATAAATTTGCTTCGTCAGGAATGTATTATATAATAATAGTCCGTCGTTTTGATGTTTTCAAAGAAAGACTAGCCTTGCAACACTCCGGAATAATCCCTGTTTGCCGGGACTTGCCGGAATGTGGGATCCTCATATGTCGGAAAAACCAAGTTACGAAGAACTCGAAGAAAAAATCCGGGAATTGGAAGAAGAACGCATTGCGTTTTCGCGGAAAATCCGGCCACAGCCCGGAAATAAAAGCAGCTTCAGCCAGCTATTCCAATGGGCACCGATTCCCATGGCCTATGCCACGGAAAAAGACGGCTATTCCGGCAGTATATGGAATGCGGCCTGGTACAAAACCTTTGGCTATCCGGAATCCCTGGCACACGGCCGCAGCGGAAAGGAGATCGGGTTGTGGTTTCGTTCCGAAGACCGCACCCGCCTGATCGAAATGGCCAACCGGCAGAATTACGTCACAGATTTTGAAACCGTATTAAAATGCTACAACGGCGATCTAAGGCAGTGTTCCCTCTTCGGGCGGTTCATAAATAACCCCGGCAATCGTCTTCTGATGGTTGTCTATCATGACATAACCGAGCAAAAAAAGGCGGAAGAGGAGAGGAAAAAGCTCCAGGAGCAGTTGAATCAGGCCCAGAAAATGGAGTCCATGGGACGACTTGCCGGGGGGATGGCCCATGAAATAAACAATCCCCTGGCCGGTATTTTACAGAATGCCAGTGTGCTTGAAAACCGGCTGACCGACCATCGCATGACGGCCAACGTCAATGCCGCCCAATCCGTGGGTACAACAATCAACACAATCGCCGCCTTCATGGACCAAAGGGAGATTCCCCGGCTGATCCGAAATATAAAAGACCCCGGTACAAGAGTGGCCTCAATTGTGGAGAACATGCTGAGTTTTGCACGGAAATCGGACGCGTCTTTTTCCACCCATGATCCGGCGGTCTTAATGGACAAAGTGCTGGTGCTTGCCGAAACGGACTATGATCTGAAAAATCACAACGACTTCAAGTCCATTGCTCTAGAGAAAAGG
>JAKSBB010000982.1 GCA_022361315.1 Desulfobacterales bacterium | reverse complement strand
CCGGCGCTGTACAACCTCATCGTTGACGGCCAGATCATCCAGACCATGATGGACGGTAATTTTCCCGAGCAGGCCAAGGCCCTGTTCATGATCGTCAAACCCGAAGCCATGGAAATGCTCAGTGCCCCCATGGCGGAGTCCGCAGCCAGGGACCTGATGGCCCTGATGCCCCTGGAACTCAAATCCAGCATTCGTGAAAGTGTCCTTCCCGGCCCCACGCTGACATACGCCCTGCTGTCCGCCCATATGATCATCTTCTGGCTCAGCCAGGACAGCAACGTCACCCCGCCGGTATGCCTCTGCGGATTTACCGCCGCAGCCATTGCCAAAACCCCACCCATGGCCACCGGCCTGGCCTCATGGAAAGTTGCCAAAGGTCTTTACATCGTCCCCCTGCTCTTTGCCTATACAGCCATTCTCAGCGGCAGCCTGGCGGTGAAACTGGAAATCTTCGCCTTTGCCCTGGTGGGGTTGTTTGCCATCGCCTGCGGCCTCCAGGGATATATGAAATCTCATCTCTCCCTGCCTTTCCGGATCCTGTTAACGGCTGCCGGCACAGCCATGCTCTGGCCGGGTATGATCTGGGTTCATCTTGCGGGGTTAGGTGGATTTGCCGTGATATGGATACTACACAAACCGCAACGGATCACGGAATAGTCAAATTAGTTACAGGACAGGGCCTGCCAGCCCTTTAAAAATGAGCCGGAGGGAGACCACCACGAGAAGCAACCCTAGGATGCGGCGGAACATCCCTTCGGAAATCACATCAAAGGTCCGGTTACCCAGCCATATACCGCAGCCCATGGCCGGCAGCATCAGCAGCCCCCAGGCCAACACCTGACGATCCAGGAGCCCGGCAGCTGCAAAGGTCACGGTCTGAGCCACGGCAGCAGGTATGAAGATGAGCACCAGCAAACGCCGCAGGTGCCGCTTGTCCAGCGCCCGGGAGAAATAAAGTACCAGGGGCGGTGCATTTATACCGATGAATCCCCCGCAGAATCCTGAAAAACAGCCGACGCAAAGATCCGGAAAACCGGCCGCCACCGGCGTATTACTGATGCCGCGCGGGACAGGCACACGGATGAGAAACCAAAGCGCCGTCAACAGAAATGCGCCCCCCAGTATGAGTTGAAACACAGGACCCGGCATCACACTCAGGGCAACCGCACCGGCCACAGAACCCGCCACCATCAAGGCAGAGATCGGCACCCAATACCGCCGGGACAAGGGTAACGGGTCCAGTTTGACCATGCTCAGCCCCCCGAATATATTCACAAAGGAGGCCAGAACCACCGTAAGCCGGGGTTCAATAAATAAAGATCCCAGGGCAACGATGACAGTTGTCGTACCGGTTCCGGTCACCCCCTTCAAAAAAAAGGCAACCAGTGCCACCAGGGGGATCAAAAGATATTCCACAATTCATTATCCGTTTTGTTAAAACGATTTCCAATTCCGGGAAGAACCATAACCGACCCTCACTTTTGGCGCAAGTCCCAAAACATCACACTTGCCAACCCCGGTTTAACTTTGAGATAAAAGAAAAACATCCCGGCCGAGAATTCAACCCATCTCCGGAGGACAATTGATTTGTTAAAAAACCTGGTCATCTTTTTAGCCGGCGTTTCCATACTCGTTACAGGTTGTGCGGGCAAGCTTCCCGACAGGACACGGGTCAGAGCTTCTTATGCAATTCAGAACACCGGCAGCACACTGCTTGGAGAAATCACGGCGGCACCGACCACCGATCAGACAGGTAATTCAGGATTTCACCTGCTTGCCGGGGGACTTGATGCCTTTGTGGCACGTGCATTCATTGTCGACCATGCCCGGGTGAGTCTGGATATTCAATACTATCTGTTTCATAATGACCTGGTGGGTCGCCTGTTCACCTGGCAGTTGATCCGTGCGGCAGAACGCGGGGTCCGGGTCAGGCTCCTGGTGGATGACATGGACAGGGAAGACAGGGATATGAACGCCGCCATCATGTCCCATCATCCCAACATCGAGATCAGACTTTTCAACCCCTTCCGCCGAGGCGTATCACGAATACCCCAGTTAATTACCCGCTATGGCACCGTCACCCGGCGGATGCACAACAAATCTGTGACAGCAGATAATCAGGTCACGATTCTGGGCGGCAGAAATATCGGCAACGAATATTTTCAGGCCGATCCGAATCTTTCATTTACAGATCTGGATGTTCTGGCCATCGGGCCTGTGGTGAATGAGGTCTCCAATTCTTTCGATAAATATTGGAACAGTGACCTGGCATACCCGGTCAATCTACTGAACCCGGTACCGGTGACGCAACATCAGTTTGAGACTGCCCGTCAGGAACTTGCCGACTTCATCCAACAGCAATCGGAGTCCGCTTATATTTCCGCCTTACGTAAATCAGATCTGGCAAAACAATTGAATCGTCATCAACTGGACTTCCACTGGGGGCCGGCGTTAATTGTTTCCGATCAGCCGGAAAAAATTTCTTCGGGATTTGATCAGACAGAATACCACCTTGCCCCGCAACTGGCCCCCCACTGGGAAGCGGTCAAAAAAGAACTCATTATTTTTTCACCCTATTTTGTTCCGGGAAGGGAAGGCACTGCCTTTTTGACGGAGATGGTCCGCCGGGGGGTCCGGGTCAGAATACTGACAAACTCCCTGGCCTCAAACGATGTGGGCATTGTCCATTCCGGATACATCAAATACAGAAAAAAGCTTCTCAAAGGCGGAGTGGAGATTTATGAGATGAGCAACGAAAGAAGTTCCGGCACCAAAAAATCACTTTTTGGCAGGACTATTTTCAAAGGTTCCGGCAAGGCCAGTCTTCATGCCAAATCATTTGTTTTCGACCGGGAAAAAGTATTTATCGGGTCATTGAACCTTGACCCCAGATCCCTCTTCCACAACACTGAAATCGGTGTTTTATTATCATCTCAGAAGCTTGGACAAATAATGGGAGACGGGTTCGATACCATGACAGAGAGCCGGGCGTTCAGGCTGGAGCTGGTAAAGGGCCGTTACGGGACGACGCGAATACTTTGGCACGGCAGGGTGGACGGGAAACCGGAAACATTCTCTGTGGAACCCTATACCAGTCTCTGGGAACGTTTAAACACCAGTGTGTTAAGTCTGCTTCCACTGGAATCCCAATTGTGACCCCCTGTATAAAACATCCACCTATTATGCAAAGGGAAAATATAAGTAGAGCGGCAGGGGTGCATCCCTACCGCTCTTTCTGTCATATATCAATCAGAGCCTTCCTGATTAAGATTCGGTCTACAGTTTAAACCGGCTCACCATCTCATGAAGGCGGGCGGCAAGTTCATTCAGCTGGCCCGATTTGGTGTTCAGATCTGAACTGGCCTCAGCCATTTGGACGGCCGAGGTGTTCACATCACCGATATCCGATGCCACCTCCCCGGCCACACCGGAACTCTGGGCAACCCGTTCGGCCACTTCACTCAGCCCCAGGGAGGCTTCCTGAACGTTTCCGGCGATCTCATTGGTGGAGGTGGACTGTACTTCCACAGAAGAATCAATGGTCTCCACGATGCCGTTCACCTCATCAATGACGTCCGAAATCTGCCGGATCCGGTCGGTCGTGTCGGCGATGGCCGTCTGGATATTTGTGATGCTGCTGTTGATCTCTATAGTGGCGTCACCGGTCTGGCTGGCCAGTTCCTTGATCTCATTGGCCACAACACCGAATCCCTTGCCTGCTTCACCTGCCCGGGCCGCCTCAATGGTGGCATTCAACGCCAGGAGGTTGGTCTGTTCGGAAATATCGGAGATGGCTTCCGTCACCTTGGAAATGGACTTGGCGGCCTCACCCAGTTCCGTCACCTTGCCGGAAACGTCCCGGGTCTCCGCCACTGCGGAACGGGAAATATCATGGGCTTTTTCCGTGTTCTTTGAAATATCGGTGATCATGGACAGCATGCTGTCCGCAGCCTGGGACACCATATTTACGTTGGCGGAGGCCTCCTCCACGGCGGCAGCCACGGAATCCATGTTATCACTCATCTGGGCGGATGCTGCGGCAACCGCCTGGGATCTCATCTGCACATCGTCTGCACCGGTGTTCATATCGGCGGAGGTGCCCGACAATGCATCCGATGCTTCTGCAAGGCTTCCGGCATTGCTGCTGATATTGCCGAACATGGTGTTCAGGTCACTCACCATCTTATCCAGTTCAGCTGCAATAACACCAACTTCATCCTTTGACACCACCCCCGACGTCACGGTCAGATCTCCGGCCCCCACAGACTGGGCAAAGGCTTTAAGGCTGGTGATTTTTCGTATGATGGTAAACAGCAGAAAAATATAACATCCCAGAACAATAAGCATCACCACAAGGCTTTCCGCTACATAGGTCTTCAGGCTTCCCAGGGTGTCGTCCATGGTGACTTCGCTATCGGTTTCCATTTCCTCGGCAATTTTCTCAATAACGGCAAAGGCTTTAAAAGCCGGGCCGTCAGAGATCTTCACCACCTTATCAATTTCCTGGGGTGTTTTGCCTTCTCCATGCATCTTCACCGAGACCTGGATGGCTGCAATATATTTTTTTGCCACCTGCCGGATATCATCCACGGCCTGTTTTTCCACAGGGTCCTGGGACAACGCCTCCAAATCATCAATGGCCGCCATCATCACCTGTTTGTTTTTTTCAAACCGGTCCACAAACTTGGATTGCCCGCGGAGCACATGATTTTTGAAGTTGTGGATAAACCCGCCATACCCGAACTGGGATCTGATGGTAGTTAAAAGACGCTGACGCTCAACGGCCTGCTCCAGGTGATGCTGCCACTCAAGTTCCACGTGCTTTAAAGAGTTGAACTGGATAAAAGAGATGGCCGCCACGGCAATGGCCACCAGAGAAGTCAGGAGAATTGCTTTTTTCTTTACGGTCATGGGTTCCTCGTCCTGTGGATGGTTGTTTCACTTGCGTTTCTTTCTGTAGCGGCGCGATTTTACGCCAATAACAAGGCAAGATAGGCATTATTACCTAGTGCCGCAAGTTAATTCTCCATTAATTTCACAGGATAGCATCAACAATGCGAAGGGCGACAGCCTCGCCCAAGCCAGACTGTCGCCCTTTTTTTTATTACGGCAGGACAAATAAACCGTCTGCTATTTCATCTCAATGTGTGACACACATTCGGCCGCATCCGGATGTCTACGGGCGTGGGCCTCATATGACCAACCGTCCCAGACATTCTCAATGATCTGCTCCAAAAGCGGGTGCACCAGGTTTTCCGCCTGTTTACCGTATAACAGATCAATGTGGTTTGCCCCTTCAATGATAAAATCAATGAGCTGGCTCTTTTCCGGCAGGATTTCCACCTTGCGCAGATCATCCACATGTTCCAGCCGGTAGACCTTCTTGTGTTTATGGGGATAGAACCGGCTGTACCGCACATTGTGCAGCGGTGCAAGGCAATCCTTGGCGCCCCAGAAATGAAACAAAGGAATATCTTTAGGGAAGAAGGAAAAATGATGGGTATAGTTCAATTCAGAACGGTCCATCCGTTTAAAGCCGTTCCCGTCGTATACCGCCTTGAGAAACTGGAATCCCAGCCCCAGAGGAATGGATTCGGTAGCCACTTCCAGATACCGCTCCACAAAGTGCTTATCCCCCTTGTGATTTTCCGGGCAGATCAGGAAATTCAAACCGCCCACGTCCCGGTTATATATGGAACGGGAAACGGTTTTGACCAGGGGCAGACGGGTGACCAGCATGGCCGCTTCCTGAATGGGGATATGGGAAAACCGGAAGATCCGGGCCAGATGATTCAGCCACAGGGCCGAGGGGAAAAAGACATGGGAAGTTCTGTCAAAGGTACGGGGAGATCCTAAAGAGACAATACCTTTAACGGTTTTCATGGATTCCTTTGCCACAGACTCCGGCGGCAGCACCCGGTCCAGTTCCCGTTTTCTCTTCTCCGGCATCTTAAGCTTGTCGAAAT
>JAKSBB010000035.1 GCA_022361315.1 Desulfobacterales bacterium | reverse complement strand
GATTTACCGTGTGGACCAGCCGGCCTGTGGTGTAAAAGGCCACGATGTTCTCTGCGGCCAGCCGGGCCATCTCGTCCCTGGCCTCCCGGGTGCCGGAACCGATGTGGGGGAGGATGCAGACATTTTCCATGTTCAGCAGGGGATGGGCCTTGTCCATGGGTTCGGGATCGGTGACGTCCAGGCCGGCGCCCCCAATTCCCCCGGATTCCAGGGCGGCCTGGAGATCTGTTTCGTTATGGACAGGCCCCCGGGCCGTGTTGATGAACAGGGCGGAGGGCTTCATCCGTTCAAAGGCGGCGGCGTTGAAAATGCCACGGGTTTCGGGGCTCAGTACGGAGTGGACGGAGATGACGTCGCTTTGTTCAAGAAGTGCGTCAAAGGAGACTTTCTTTGCACCGAACTCCCTTTCCGCATCTGTGTGATTGCTGCGGCTGTGGTAGATGACGTCCATGTTGTAGGCCCCGGCACAGCGCCGGGCCATTTTCATCCCGATCCGGCCCATGCCGAAAATACCTATGGTTTTCCCGGTCAGTTCCATGCCCAGGTGGCCGCAGGGGGTAAAGGACTGCCAGCCGCCTTCCAGAATGCGTTTGTGGTGGTAAAACATCTTCCGGGCCGTGGCAATCATCAGGCCGAAGGCAATGTCGGCGGTGGCCTCGCTCATGACGTCCGGGGTGAAGCCCACCGGGATGCCGGCTTCCGTTGCGGCCTCAATATCTATGTTGTCATATCCCACGGCAAACTGGGAGATAAGCTGAAGCTGGGGATTGGCCCGGATGAGGTCCCTGTCAATCCGGTCGGTGAGGGTGCAGAACAGGGCGTGGTGGCCCGGCACCCGGCTGCACAACTCCTCATAGGTCATGGGCCGCTCTTCCGGCCACTGGGTCAGCCGGAATCCCTGCCGGGTCAGAATGTCCGTACCGATATCCGGGAATCTGCGGGTGACCAAAATCTTAATCTGGTCCTTGATCTGGTCGGGGGATGTCATAGGGTGTCCTCGTTCTTGGCGTTTATCATATGGTATTTCATAAACTGAACATCAAAGGGGAGATGGTCAAATGTTTTTGTGCCGGAGGAAACAAAACCCAGGCCTTTGTACCAGTTTTTCAGCCGCTGGTTTGCCCGGATGATTCCGATACTGACAGCTTTTTTCCGGTCCGTCCGGGCCATATCAATGACATGGTTCACAAGCCGTTCGCCGATCCCGTTGCCCTGGTGTTCCGGCAGAACTGCCAGGCGGTTAAGATAGGCTGTTCCGGGATCTTTGTCTCCCGGATTCTCGTATGCCACACAGCCTGCGGCCATATCTTTTACGTTGCAGATAACGTATTGTTCCCCGCGTGCCAGACCGGAGCGGATCCACTCCGGGGTGCAAAAGGATGGATGGGCAGGGGCGTTATCCCGGTTGAGGTCTAATTGTTCAGCCACGGGAAGGTTGGCGACCCGGATAATCTTCGCCACCATCTCTATGTCTGTGAGTTTCATTTTCTTGATCTGCATCTTGGGCCTCCTTTTCAGAGGTCATACCTGAGGCCGGAGGGAATGTCCAGAACCAAAAAAGCACCGGCGCCCTGTCCAAGGGACAAGGCGCCGGCATGTGATCTTTTGCTGGTATGGTTACTATCAGTTAACCGTTAGCTGATAGGTACACCCCATTTCTTGACGAACTTGTCGGAGTCGGATACCGCCACGTGGATATCCTGCTCGCTCTCAGCCGGCATGATGCTGACGTTCAGGTGGAAGTTCAGGGGGTTTCTGACTTCCATGGAGGGCTGGGTGTCAATGGTCAGCACCAGGTCACCGCCGGAGGTTTCAACCAGGCCGGAGAGATCGCTCTCGTTGGCGTGGAAGCACTTGTAGTATTTCTTGTTGGCGTTGTCGTATTTGTATACGTTGAACTGGAAGGTCACCTCGGTGCTGTCTAGGGTGTTCAGGGTCAGGCCCGCCACGTTGGTCTGGTTGGTGTTGGATACCTTGGCATCGAAGGTGATGCCGTGGGCGTATCCGCCCTGCCAGGAGACGCCGGACATGACGCCCACTACGCTGACCTTATCACCGGAGATGTCTGTGGGGTCGGTGACGCCCATGTCTGCGGAAAGTTCCGTATCCCCGATTTTCATTGAAGTGATGTGTCCTACCATGTCCTGGATATCTTTTTTGAAGTTGAATCCCTGTTCTACGCTGCAATCATAATTTAAAGCGGCCATTTTCGTTCTCCTTTATCTTTGGTTGGTGTTGGGTCGTTTTCTTCCCGTCTTGCTTATTGTATATAGCAAGTGGTGTGCCAAAGGTTGAAATATTAATAAATACAGGCGCTTGTGCTTTGTGTGGCGAATTTGTTGGCGGCGGTTTTCGAAAAAGAGAACCGACAACAAAATTTTGCGCAACTTTGTTGTCGGTTGTGGTGGGGGCTACTTCTTTTTGGGGGACAGGTACATGGAAATGTCAGCGGTGAACACGGTCTGGCCGGCCGTATCCCTCACGGTGACCCGGATGGGACATTCCCCGGGTGTGTCCAGGCGGGCAAGGTCGATTTCACAATCCGCCGTAAGATCTGTCCGGGCAATGGCCTCATAGGCCACGGTCATGCCTTTGGGAATCCAGCGCATGGTTTTAGGCAAACTGACTTCCACCATGGTTCCGGCCGCCAGTTCCGCCAGGTTACACATGGCAATGGCATGAACAGAACCGATGTGGTTGGTGACGGAGCGGCGTTTTTTCATACGGATGCGGCAGCGGCCCGGTGTCAACTTCTGAAACCTGGGGCGTATGCTGCCGAAGTAGGGGGCGTTAAAGCAGACCAGGCGGGAAAATATCATCTGCCCCATGGGCAGGCGGCTGCAGCGGTTGTAAATGTCGAGGACGTTGGGCATGGGCGGACTCCTTATTTGAATTTATCTAAAATGGCCTGATTCACCCGGTTATATAGGGCCATCTCCTCCGGGCTGAATCCCCGGCTGATCAGGTCATTGGCATTCCGGACGATGGGGATCAGGATATCGGCCTGCCGTTTTCCGGCCGAAGTGATAGACACCCGGATCTGTCTGCGGTTGGCAGGGTTGATCTCCCGGCTCACCAGGCCCTGTTTTTCAAGGCCCGTCACCAGACGGGTCAGGGCGGCATTGTCCATATCCAGGGTCCGGCTCAGTTCCCCCATGAGGGATTCGCCGGGTTTATCCAAGGCCATCAGCACCCCCATCTGGCCGGGAGACAGGGACAGGCCTTCTTTTTTCAGTTCCCCTTTTATATGCCGCAGTATCCGGTTCTGGATTCGGGACATCATGAATAAATATCTGTCTGACATGGCAACTCCGTTTTTATTTTGATAGAATCAAAATTAGATAGTATCAAATGTTTTGTCAAGGAAAATAAGACTACATAATGATTGGTGGATGGGATAGGATGCGGCCATGAAAACAACAGAAAATCCATTTTCAGTGGTCGGCCGGGGAAACGGCTGGATCTGTATAGATAAACCCGGTGGTGTCAGTGTGCACAATGATCCCGGCCGGGATGTGGTCTCCCTTCTGGGAAATGTTCAGCCGGTCCACCGTCTGGACAGAGAGACGTCCGGCCTTTTGCTGCTGGCCCTGGACAAAGATACCACCGCGCGCCTGTCCCGGTTGTTTGCCGGAGGAAAGGTGGAGAAGCGTTACAAGGCCCTTGTTCACGGAAATTTTGATGTTGCTGGAGGGGAGGGTGGCATCTGGGATCGTGCACTCACCAAGCAGGCCGGCGGCAGAAAAGATCCGGCCGGCCGGGGTAAGAAACTCAAAGCGGTCACCCGGTTCCGGATAGAGGATATAAGCCCCCATTACACCCTTCTGGATATTACCCTGGAAACG
>JAKSBB010000791.1 GCA_022361315.1 Desulfobacterales bacterium | reverse complement strand
GCCGGGAGATCGGCTACATGTTCGGTATGTATAAAAAACTGAAAAATGAGTTCACCGGTGTCCTCACCGGCAAGGCCCTGGACTGGGGCGGCAGCCTGATCCGGCCGGAAGCCACCGGCTACGGCGCGGTATTCTTTGCAGATGAAATGCTCGCCACCCGCCAGGAAAGCCTGAAAGACAAGATCTGTCTGGTGTCCGGCTCCGGTAACGTGGCCCAGTACACCACCGAGAAGATCAACCAGCTGGGCGGCAAGGTCGTCACCCTCTCCGACTCCACCGGCTACATCTACGATGAAGAAGGTATTGACGGCGATAAACTCCAGTGGGTGATGTACCTCAAGAACGTAAAACGCGGCAGAATCAAGGAGTACGCAGAAAAGTATCCCACCGCCGTTTATACCCAGCTTGAAGGCAACGAGGAATTCAATCCCCTCTGGAACCACAAGGCCCAGTGTGCCTTCCCCTCCGCCACCCAGAACGAGATCAATGAGAAAGACGCCCAGAATCTCGTGAACAACGGGGTTTACGTGATCAGTGAAGGTGCCAATATGCCCACCACACCGGAAGGTATCGAAGTCTTCCTGGAAAACAAGGTACTTTATGCCCCGGGTAAAGCGGCCAATGCCGGCGGCGTTGCCGTTTCCGGTCTGGAAATGTCCCAGAACTCCATGCGGATCAAATGGTCCCGTGAAGAGGTGGAAGCCAAGCTGAAGGGCATCATGCACAGCATCCATGCCTCCTGCATGGCCGCCTCCGAAGAGTACGGAACCCCGGGCAACTATGTGAACGGCGCCAATATCGCCGGCTTCACCAAGGTGGCCGATGCAATGATGGATCAGGGCATTGTCTAAATGAACTAAAACGAGAGCCTGTCAGGGCTGAAATGCTGACGGGCGGGTAAGATATACAGAGAGCCGCCGGACCCTGCTGTTTCTGGGACGGGCGGCTCTCTGTGTTTTCAACGATTGGATACTGCTAATTTGATCCCCAGACCGATGAAAAGCGTGCCGATCCCCCGGTCTATCCAGCATGCCAATGCGTTGTTCCGGCTCAGGCCGTCACGTATCTTTCCCCCCATGAGGATCAATGGGGGCTCAACCAGGGCGGCCACCAGAATAATGATGATCCCGTGGAAAAACAATTGGGCTGCAGCCGGACCTGCGCCTGGCTCAACGAACTGCGGCAGAAATGCCAGGAAAAATACCGCCACCTTGGGATTCAACACCGAGACCATCACCCCCTGGCGGAAAACGCCGGCCGGTCCTTTTGACTTTGAGAACTCTGAGGCCTGACCGATACTGCCTTCAGACCGCAGCGCCTGGATACCCAGCCAGATCAGATAGGCCGCCCCGGCCCATTTTACAAAGGAAAATGCCGTTGCCGAAGTCGCCAGCACGGCGGACAGTCCCAGCGCGGCAAAGAGCACATGAACCAATGCCCCCGTCCAGATACCGAACATGGCGCTGAATCCTGATGCGACCCCTCTTTTGGCGGTTTGCCCCAGGATGAACATCATGTCAGGTCCCGGGGAGAGGTTTAAGAGAATGGCTGCCGAGAGGAAGGTGGTCCAGTGGGCCAGTGAATATTCAAACATTGGGTGTCTCCTATCTATATTTGCTTGGTCTTCAGAATATAATTCTATATTTCTATTTTGTAAAGAATAATATTCTGGAAATATGTCTTGATTGTGAATTTAATTCTTATCGGGAGCGTTTTTACACCGTAGCGCTGGGGGGATCAAGAATCTTGACTTGGTTTATGAGATACCCTGTAAAAAAATCCTTAGACCAAAGGTTTAGTTCGTCCTTCTGTGACGCTTTTTTTAGAAAAGGTGCAACATCCTGTTTGGCCTGATCAAAGTCAATTTGGTTTACCTTGTCCCGTAACAATTCATGGAGAGTTTCTTTTGAAAGTATCTGGCCTGCTTCAAGGTGGCCGGTCTGGAGCATTTTATTTTCAAGGTAGTTCAAGTCGCAGGGAACACCGGCTTTTACATACCATAGTAAATCATACCAATCCCGCCCCTTGATGTTTCTCCGCTGGGTTCTGCACAGCAGGGCATGTGCTTTTCCACCGAACAAACTGGGTAGTGACATGGTTTTGATGCTGAATGCCATGGGGTTAAGATGATACTTTACCTCGCTTGTAAATCCGGTCGCCGGATCATGATCGATTTCCAGCTTGATTTTCATCACCGCATTTCTTTGTGTTGTAAGGCCGGTGTTTATTTTCAGAAGATGTATGAGCGTATTGGCTTTTATGAAAGTCGATTCAATGGGACCCTGTTTTTCCTTTTTTTTCTTCTCCGTGGACACTTCAAAGCCCCATGACTCCAGTTCAGATGTAATTGAACTCAAATGTCTTCCGATATCAAAGTGGTGGTCGGGTTGAATTAATGAGAAGTCAAGATCCTCGGAAAACCTATCGAGGCCGTATACTATCCGTAACGCGCTGCCACCATAAAAAACCGCTCTTTCATAAAACTTTGATCTCCAGAGACCAAGCAGGGCAATCTCTTGTATGATTTCTTTCAGTGCGTTTTCATGATCTTGAACAGTATTCAGTTCATAGCTTGAGAGCATTTGATTTATCTTCTCATCAAACATGGATATCCCTTAAGTGTGTGGTTAACCTCCTCACGTTCGGCTTACCGTACCTGGAACTGATTTCGTCGAGCAATACGTGGTTGCAGCCTTCAAAAAAAGCATCATCTAATCTCATCAGATCAAGAAATTCCTTCAAATCCCCCTTTAAGCGCAGGTGGGATTGTACGGCAACCAGATCACACAAGGCCTTTTCCGGAGACGCTATGAAGATTTTCTTACCCTCTCCCACGTTTTCGAGTTTTACCCCAATCGGGTATACGCTTTTCCGGCAATACAAATAAGAAAAATCCCCGACGGGTGTTGGGAACCGCTTTTTTCTCTTAAAGGTCATATTGATCACCTGTTCAACCCGCTCCGGAATTAGCCCCCAATATGAGAGGGCCGTTTGTCCCGTAATATAGGATGGGCCATAGATCATATTGGCCAAAACATGCGTATTGTAGGGGCTGTTGTACCCTGGGCCGAGAACGTAAATCCCCTTTTTAACCCGGATAATATCCTGGCTTTGGATTAGGCTGCGGGCCTTATCCTTCGGCTTTTTATAACCTCGTAACGCGTACATAAGCAGGTTATAATCAAATTCTGCAGGGAGTTGTAAAAGTTCCTTCATCTTAAACCAGTAAGTCTAATATTTTGGACTTATTGGATGAATTGTAAGGTTTGAGGGTTGGGTTGTCAAGAATCATCCCAGGCAGATCGCATCCGGGCAGCATCCGTTTGTCATCTCGGTGTCAACCCAAGCTGCCGTATCGTTTCAAGGTCATCGTTCATCTGGTTTCCGCTGGTGGTGAGATAGCTGCCGGTCATGATGCCGCTGGCACCGGCTGCAAACACGAGGGGATGGAGGTGCTTCAGGTTATTCATTCGGCCGCCGCAGATAATAATCTCCTTGTCCGGCAGGATATATCTGAATATGGCGATGATTTTCAGGCATGCCAGGGGGGAAAGAGGGGGCTGGTCCATGAAAGGTGTTCCGGAGACCGGGGTGAGGAAATTCACAGGAACGGCATCCACATCCAGATCCTTGAGTACCAGCGCCAGTTCCACCACCTGGGCCATGGTTTCACCGATACCAAAGATACCGCCGGAGCAGACCGACAGGCCGGCGGCCTTTGCCGCACGGACGGTGGCGGTCCTTTCCTCAAAGCTGTGGGTGGTGCAGACCCGGTCAAAATGGCTGGGCGCGGTTTCGAGGTTGTGGTGGTAGCGGGTGAATCCTGCTGATTTCAGTGTGTTAAACTCATCCGACTCCAATATGCCCAGAGAGGCGCAATAGGACTGAGGTAATTCTTTTGCCCGTTCCGCAGCCGCAGCAATGGTCTTCACGCCATTTCTCGACAAGCCTCTGCCACTGGTGACGAAGGAGTAGCGGTGCAGTGGTGTGCCGGCCGCCTCATCCATGGCCTTGACTAGGTTGTCTTCGGACTTCAGGGGATAGGTATCGATCTCCGTGTCATAGGCGGCAGACTGGGCACAGAATCTGCAGTTCTCAGAGCATTTGCCGGATTTTGCATTGTTGATGGCACAGAGACTGACCCCGGTGCCGAAGTGATGGCGGCGGATGAGGTCTGCTCCGGCCATCAT
>JAKSBB010000972.1 GCA_022361315.1 Desulfobacterales bacterium | reverse complement strand
CCTGTTCCATCAGGGCTTCCAGATCCTGGTTGGTGGCGCAGATCACCCGGAAGTCCGGACGGATGATGCGGGTGCCGCCGATTTTTTCAAACTCCTTTTCCTCCAGCACTCTCAGGAGCTTGGGCTGCATGTCCAGGGGAAGGTCACCGATTTCATCCAGAAAGATAGTACCCCGGTCGGCCAGTTCAAACTTGCCCGCCTTGCCCTTGGCTTTGGCCCCGGTGAAAGCGCCGGCTTCGTAGCCGAACAACTCTGATTCCAGAAGATCCTTTGGAATGGCCGCGCAATTGATCCGGATGAAGGGATGGAGACGGCGCCGGCTGCCGTGGTGGATGGACTGGGCGAACAATTCTTTTCCCGTGCCCGATTCCCCGGTAACCAGGACCGTGGAATCATTCAGGGCGGCCTGCCAGGCCTGTTCCTTGAGATACCCGATTTCCCGGCTACCCCCGATAATGCTGTCAAAGGTATACCGGGTGGATCTCAGGTTGAACAACTCTTTCTCATAGGCCTTGACCTTGGATTCCAGGAGGGACAATCGTTTGGCAAGGGCGCCCACTTCAGAGACATCCTTGAAAATCACCTGGCCGTATACCCCGATGAGGCAGCCGTCCTTTTCCATGGGAATCCGCTGCACCACCATATCCTGACCGTTGATCCGCTGGGACTGGTTGATCTCTTCTTTCCCGGTCTGGGCAACGATGTGCATCCGGGTGTTTTCAAACACCTCGGTGCAATGTTTTCCGATCTGTGCACCGGCGTCCACCCCCAGAAAACGGCCGTAAGGCTCGTTCATATGGGTGATCCGCCCCTCAGGATCAATGACCGTGGCGCCATGGTTGATGCTGTTGAATATCAACCGGTACATCTCCAGCTCTTTTTTCAGCACGTCGTATTCGTCATCCGTCATTTCGCCACCTCCGGGAAAAGTGTTCATCTGTATCAACTCGTCTACATGTAGACCAAATGATACAGTTGCAATTTATAGTTTGTTTTTCATCCAAAGTCGAGTATAATTTCATTTTCAATACGATTTCAGACCCTTACTTAAAAACGCTGCCTGAACCCGCTTTATGGTCTGAAACTTGCTCAACAAATATACCCGGATAGTTAAACACGTAACCGGCCCGACGAAGGGCGTGATACATGAATTTAAACCTGTGGGAGAATGCATCGTAAAGCCTCTCCCTTTGAAAGGAGCACCATGGAAATCCAGGAACCGGAAATTCTGCCCTATGAAATATTGAGCCTTAAAGATGAACACTTTACCTCGGATAACGTCTGCATCATTACGGGGGCAGGATCCGGTATCGGCAGGGCCACTGCCGTGGCGGCCGCCCAAAACGGACTGACCGTGGTGGGGCTGGACATCAATGCGGAAGCCGGGCAGGAGACCTGTGAAAAAGCCAATGCCCACGGCGGCAATATGACCTTTATCCCCACGGATCTCTGCGACGACGATGCCGTGAAGGCTGCCGTTGAAAAGGCTGCAGATCTGGGTAACATCAGATACCTGGCCAATATCGCCGGTATGCAGCACATCGACGCCATTGAAAATTTTCCCATGGACATTTACGACCGCATGCAGAAAATCATGCTCAGGGCCCCCTTTCTCCTGTCCCAGCTGGTCATTCCTCACATGAAAGAAAATACGGACGGCAAAGGGGTTATCGCCAACATGTGCTCCATCCACGGCCATATCTGCACCAAAAACAAACCGGTTTACAACCTCACCAAGTTCGGCCTCAGGGGCCTGAGCCAGTCCATCTCCGCCGAAGGCGAGGGCAAAATAAGATCCTTTACCGTCAGTACGGGATTTGTTAAAACCCAGCTTGCACTCAACCAGATTGCCGCCCAGGCGGAACAGCGGGGCATCACGAGAGAAGAGGTGGTATCCGACGTGATGATGGGAAAATCCCGGGTCAAGGAAATGATGACCCCCATTGAAGTGGGCAACATGATCATCTTCGGCTTTTCCCGCCACGCCACCTATCTCATGGGCGGTGACCTGCTGTTTGACGGCGGTATGGTACTGACCTATTAAAAAATAATGCCGGCGTTTCAGGACACCGGCAAAAATACATGAAAACCGAAAGGATATGCATCAAATGGACGTTTTAGACAGAGGGAAAGGCGCGGTATTCACCGATCCGGATCCGGACAAGCTCCGGGCCTTTTTCCAGAAGAAAAGCAGGATCAAGAAAGACAAGACCATGACCCTGAAGCAGGCCGTGGAAACCTTCGTCAACGACGGGGACTACCTGGCCATCGGTGGGTTCGGTGCCAACCGGACCCCTGTTGCCGCCTGCCACGAGATCGTACGCCAGGGCAAGAAGAACCTGGGATTTGCCGGTCACACAGCCACCCACGACATGCAGATTCTCTCTGCAGGCAAAGCCTTTAGTAAGCTGGATATCGCCTACATTGTCGGCCTTGAGGCTCGGGGGCTTTCCGGCTGTTCCAGAAAATACGTTGAAAGCGGGGATGTGGAAGTAAGCGAATGGACCAACTATGCCCTGTCCATCCGTCTCCAGGCTGCCGCCATGGGCGTCCCCTACCTGCCCATGAGATCCATGCTCGGCACGGATACATTTAAATTCAGCGGTGCCGTTGCTGCGGACTGCCCCTTTACCGGCAAAAAGATGGCCCTGGTGCCCGCCCTGAGCCCGGATGTCACCTTTATCCACGTCCATGAGGCTGATATTTACGGAAACGCCCGGTTCGAAGGAATCGCCGTGGCAGACCTCGAACTGGCCAACGCATCAAAAAAACTGATTATCACCTGCGAACGCATTGTTCACCACGACGAGATCGCCAGAGAACCCCACAAGACCCAGATTCCTTACTTCATCGTGGATGCAGTGGTTGAAGTTCCCTACGGTGCCTACCCCGGTACCATGCCCAACGAATACTTCAGTGATGAGGCCCACCTGAAAGAGTGGATGACCAAGGAAAAAGATCCCGAAGCCTTTGAAGCCTTCCTGAAAGAAATCATTTTCGACTGCGAGGATTTTAATGCCTACATCGACCGCAACGGCGGCCTTGATAAAATGCGCCAATTGAGGCGGACCGAATTTCTGACAAACGGGGAGGGCGAATAATGACGGATTACAACCAGATGGAAATGATGATCGTTATCGCCGCCCGTGAGCTGGAAAACGGTGCCACCGTGGGTGTCGGCACCGGCGCCCCCTGCGCCGCCGCCATGCTGGCCCAGAAAACCGCCTCCCCCGACCTCGTGATTATGTTCGAGGCCGGCGGCATCAGTCCGGAACTCCCTGAAATGCCCATTTCCGTGGGGGATTCCAGAACCACATACAAGGCCTCCCAAGCCGGTTCCATGAGCACCATCATGTCCTCCTGTGCCAGGGGTTTTGTGGACTACACCTTCCTGGGCGGTGCCCAGATCGACATGTACGGCAACCTGAACTCCACCGTCATCGGCGACTGGGAATCCCCGAAGGTTCGCCTTCCGGGCAGCGGCGGGGCCAATGACTTCGCCTCCTTCTGCTGGAAGATGATGGTCATGACCCCCCAGGACAAACGCCGCTTTGTG
>JAKSBB010000532.1 GCA_022361315.1 Desulfobacterales bacterium | reverse complement strand
CCCGGTATCCACATACGCAGACAACGTCTACACCGACCGGGAGATGGAGCACATCCGCGCCCTGTACTCCGAAAAGGTGACCAACGTGGATAAATGGCTGGGCAAGGTTCTGGACAGAATCCGCGATCTGGGCATGGAACGGGACACCATGGTGGTTCTCATGTCCGACCACGGCGAACCCCTGGGCAACGACGAGCACGGCCACGGCATCGTCCGCAAATGCCGTCCCTGGCCCTACGAAGAACTGGTTCATGTCCCCATGATCGTCAAAGCAGAAGGCCTTGAGGCCGGCACCCGGAAATCCGCCCTGGTGCAGAACATCGACATCACCCCCACCATGATGGAATGGATGAACATCCCCGGGGAAGCCTGGGCCGACATGCAGGGCAAGAGCCTGTGGCCCCTGCTCAAGGGGGAAACCGAAAAGGTCCGCGACTTCATCATCACCGGCTTCTTCGGCCAGTCCTGGAGTATCCACACCGATGACTGGTCCTACATCCACTGGCTGAACACCACCGCCCTGGAGAACTCCGAGGCCGGCGGCAAAACCATGTTCGAGGTCTTCGACATCCAGGAAGGTGAAGTCTCCGAGGGCGTAGGCGACACCCAGACCATGTTCGACCGGATCAAGAAGCAGCAGGAAGGACAGTGGACCTGCGTGCCCGGTTCGCTCACCGAAGTCCCGGCCGAGGACGGCCTGTTCAACAGAGCCGACGATCCGTTCCAGCTCAATAACGTTGCGGCGGACCATCCGGAAAAGGCCCGTGAACTCTACGACCAACTCAGAGAGTTCATGCTCGAACTGAAAGCGGAATCCATCTACCCGGATATGGACTAACAGCAAAATAGTCAGAAAGCCTCCGCCCGAAAAGACGGGGGCTTTCTGAAACGGAGGCAACATGATCAAAGAAATAACAGACGCGGAATTTGAATCCGCAAAAGCCACCGGCCTGAACATCCTCCTGTTCTACAAGGAGAAATGCCCGTACTGCAACGCCATGAAGAAAATCCTCACCAAGTTCTCCGGTATGCCCGCAGCCCAGGGAAAGGATATCAGCTATTTCCAGCTCAACCGGGAGGACTGCCCCAAGACGGTGGAAACCCTGGAAGTAGGAAGAATTCCTTCCCTGTTTATCTACAGGGACGGCGAGGAAATTGCCCGGAAAAGCGGTGACATCACCTACCGCCAGCTTGAAAAGATGATTGCTTAAGGACAAAAGAGACCCCATGGAAAAGACTCACGACATCATTATCCTGGGCGGTGGCATCGCCGGGATGACCGCAGCCATCTACGCTGCCCGGGCCAACCTCACCACCGTCATCCTTGAAAAAAGCGTCTGCGGCGGCCTGGTCAACACCACCTACTGCCTGGAGAATTTCCCCTCCCAGCCCGGTATCGGGGGCATGGATCTCATGGAAAAGGTCAGGGATCAGGTGACGGACATGGGCGTGGAAGTCCGTGAAGTCATCGAGGTGGACCGCCTGGATCTATCTTCCCCGGTGAAAACCGTGGAGACCGACGAAGGAACCCTTGCCGCCCCGGTGGTCATCCTGGCCACAGGCCGGCAGCCCCGGCAACTGCCCATTGAAACGGACTGCGAATCCATCCACTACTGCGCCATCTGCGACGGCTCCGGCTACAAGGATAAACACGTCATTGTGGTGGGCGGCGGAAACTCCGGGATCGAAGAGTCGGACTATCTGCTTTCCCTGGGTGTCGGCCATATCACCGTGGTGGAGCAAATGGACCGCCTCATGGCCTCGGACAAGGCCCAGGAGGAACTGAAGCGACACGGCGGCAAAGTGGATATCCATACCTCCACAGTCATCCGCAGCCTTGAAGAGGAAAACGACCGCCTCAAAGCGGTGATTCTCGAAAATACCGAAACAGGAGAAACCGCCCGACTGGCCGCAGACGGCATCTTCGTCTACATGGGGCATGAAACCCAGGTAGACCTGTTTGAAGATGTTGTTCCGCTGAATGCCCACGGCTACGTCACCGCAGGGGAAGACATGGCCGCAGGACCGACCGGCGTCTTTGCCGCAGGTGACATCGTCAGCAAAAGATATTACCAGATCACCACCGCCATGAGCGATGCCACCATCGCCGCGCTGAGTGCCGCCGAATATATCCGGCAGCTGGCGGACTGACATCAACCCCAATCGTCCGCACCCGGACGCCCCCCAAAATTACGAGGTACCCCCCATGCAGGAAACAATAAGTGCCACACCGGAAAACCCGTCAGCCACATCAGGAAAAGGCTTTACCCGATTTTTAGGCAACTACGATCCCATGATATTTATGGTAACCGCCGCCGTCACCCTCTTTGCCGTGGTCTACGGCCTGGTCTCCCCCAAAAGCTTTGATGCGGG
>JAKSBB010000664.1 GCA_022361315.1 Desulfobacterales bacterium | reverse complement strand
TCATGATATCGAGATAGAGATCATTGTCCACCGGCCGGATGGCCGGAAAAAGGCTGAGATTCACGGCAAAGGGTTTATCCGTCAGCATCAAGGCCCGATCCAGGGTAGCACTGAATTCATCAGGGGTTTTATAAATGGTAGACGCCAGGATACCAAGCCCTCCGGCATTGGATACGGCGGCCACATATTCAGGTGTGGAGATGGACATCATGGCGCCGCCGATGAGGGGATATCTTATGCCCAGCCGCCGGGTAAGTTCGGTTTGAATCATGATTTTCTCCTTTAAATGTATAGCCGGAAATGTGCTGTATTGAATTAGATTCAAATTTATAATTCTACTCAATATTATAAAGCAACTCAATATGTCAAGATACCTTCCCACTTCACTTTGATATATGCACTTGCCTCAGCACCAGGAACCCGGTAAAAATAATTAGTAAAAGAAATAGACACCTTACAAAAAGGATAGATCATTGCAACACTTCTCATCAGCATCCACCTTGACCACCGGATTGATATCCTTTGTGCTGGTCTCTTTTTTACTATGTCTTTTCTGGTTTGCCCTGTCCTGTCCCCGTGCCCATGCCCAAATCTATAAATACAAAAACGAAGACGGTGTCTGGATCTTTACGGATACACCGATAGAATTACCGGACCATGGGGTTGATATTGTAGACAATGTTGGCAGCACGTCCTCTCCGGGCACTGGCGTTAATCTGTCAGAACAGCTCTCGGCCGAATTGAAACCGGCCAATGAGATAGAACGGGCGGCTCTCAGCGTTGTTAAGATTAAAAGCCCCCTCGGTCACGGGACGGGATTTTTTTTAACCGATACGGGCTATATTGCCACAAACAAACATGTGCTGCAGTTAACGGAACAGGAAAAAACCGAGCGGAAAACAGTCCGGTCCGAAGCAGAGGAGAAGATCACAACCGCAAAAAAGAACCTGGCCCTTGAGCAGGAAAAGCTGGCGGTGTTCAAAAAACAACTGGATGAATATGCAAGAAAGATTTCTACCTTAGACAGCAAGCGGGACAGAGAACTTGCCCGGGAAAACCATGCCGTGGAATTAAAACGCTATCAATCCTGGTATTCGGATTTTCAGAAACGGCAAAGGGAGTTAAAAACCAAGGTATCGGCATACCGTGACCAGGTCCGGCAGGAAGATTACAACGCCAGCCGCTCCGCTTTGAAGGAGCGCTTCACCATCCGCCTTGCCGACAACTCATCCTTGTCCGCAAGACTTGTCCATGTCAGCCCTCACCTTGACCTGGCCCTGTTAAAGCTGGACGGCTATACCACCCCCTATCTCCGGCCTGCGGCCGGATCAACCATTGCCCAGGGGCAGCAGGTATACGCCATCGGCAATCCCATGACCCTGAAAAATTCAGTGAGCAAAGGGGTCATGTCCGGACGACAGGGGGTGTTTATCAAGACGGAGGCAAAAATTTACCCCGGCAACAGCGGAGGGCCATTGATAAATGCCGAAGGAAACGTCATAGGCATCAACACCTTCAAAGAACTGACCCATAAATTCGAAGGACTGGGGTTTGCGTTATCCATGGACACCGTGATGGGGGAATTGGGGACATATATATCAAAATAACAAATATCTTTTGGATAAATCGTTGGATTCGGTGACTCAATGGGGTACACTTAAGGAAACGTCTTAAGATTACCAATCCGAAAATAATGATTCAGGGATAAGATGATGAAGCGATTTGTTTTCATCTGTTTATTTTTATGCGCCGCCTTCCAGGTCCAGGCCCGTGAACCCGGGATCGTCAAGGTCGGGGGATATGCATTTCCTCCCTTTGTTGACGTATCGGGTAAACAGACTGCCGGTATAACCATCGACCTGATCAGGGAACTGAATACCGTTCAGGACCGGTACCGGTTTGAGTTCGTCCCCACCTCTCCCAAACGAAGGTATCATGATTTCCTGCAGGGGGCCTACGATATCATCTTTTTTGAAAATATCCTCTGGGGATGGGAAGCCCTGCCGGTGGATATATCAAAGGTGTTTTTAACCGGTGGTGAAGTATATATTGCAAAGGCGTTGCCGGACAGAGGTCAGACCTACTTTGACAATCTTGAAGGCAAATCAAAGACCGGGATACTGGGATATCATTACGGGTTTGCAAACTTTGATGCATCTCCGGTACTCCTGAAAGATAAATATCAGATGCAGTTGCAGACGGACCACCGTCTGCTCATTGATACGGTACTCAACGGCAAGGCGGATATCGCCGTGGTCACGGCATCATACCTGTCATATTACCTGAAGAGACATCCGGACGTCATCCCCAGGCTGCTGATCTCAAAAAAATATGACCAGGCCTACCGGCATACAGCCCTGATCAGGAAAGGCACCAGGCCCGGCGCAGATGAGATCAATCGGTTGCTGGATATCCTTGAACAGAACGGTCGGTTGAAAACAGTCTGGGAAAAATACGGTATTCCAAGTCTCCGGGAATTCAGGGCCCAGTCCGCCCCATTGGTCATCGGCGTCAGTTTTGCCATCCCACCCTATGTGATCAAGGAAACAGATCAGGGTATTGAACTGGATATTTTAAGGCAGGCATTCGGGGTATCAGCCCATCAGATCCGCATCAAATTCCTTCCCCTGATACGGACCTTCTCCCTGCTGGAGGCCGGCAGGATAGACGGTATCATCAACATCAAGGAAGGAATGGTGGACAATGTCTTTTATTCCGATGAGGTCATCACTTTCCAGAACTGCGCCATCAGCCTTACGAGAAGGGGGTATCCCGATTTCAAGAGCTTATCGTTCCTCAAAGATAAATACATCATTGCATTTCAACGCGCCACCGACATTTTGGGCGAAGATTTTGCCGGTATTGCCGCCGGCAATGAGAGATATGAAGAAGTTGCCGCCCAGGAAAATCAGGTGATCCGGCTCTTTCTTGAACGAAAGGCGGACCTTGTGGTGATGGAAAAACAGATCTTCAACTACTACCGGAAAAAAATACTTGAAGCCGGCACCATCGGCCGAAAAGCAGAGGCAGCGGTGACCTACCATGAAATTTTTCCGCCCACCCATTACCGGTTTGCCTTCCGGAGCCGGCAAATCAGAGATGACTTCAACCATGGGTTAAAAACCATCAGGCAGAATTCGAAATACAACCGGATTATGGACAAGTACCAGAAGCTGATGGCCATTGACTGACATCTGCTGGCCCCGTCCCTCCTGCTTACAAATTCCCTGAATACCAATTCAATGCTTTCAAATTCCTTGACGGCAGGGGCATAGCTTTCGTATTCATCACAGACGACTACTTTTTAACCGGAGGAAAAATGGCCCCCGTAGATCTGATCATCAGCGCCCCCCATATGTATACCATGACCGGTAAAGGCCTTGGCTACCTCGCACACCAGGCAATGGCCGTATCCGGTGGTAAAATCCTTGATCTTGGCCCTGCCGAGGATATCGAAAAACAATACACTGCAGAAAGAACCATCGACGCCGCCCATCACCTGCTGCTGCCCGGCTTCATTGATGCCCACATGCACATGGTGGATGCCCTGATGCGGGGTCTGGCCCAGGATACCCGGAATTGGATGATGCACGGTATCGGGCCCTTCCAGATGGGCATGGATGAGGCCGGAGATCTGCTGGGGGTACAGCTGGCCGTGGCCGAAGGCATCGCAGCCGGCACCACCTGCTTCGGGGAGTTCAGCGACTATAACCCGGACATTATGGCATTTCTGGAGCGCTCAGGTGTCCGCAGCCCTGTAACGATCCGTGTCCGGGAGGCGGAAGAACGGATTTACGCCCCAGGAGAACTGTATGAATTTAACCCGGAAAAAGGCCGCAAAAGCCTGGAACATAACCTTGAGGCGTTTGACCTCTGGCATGGCAGGGGAGACGGCAGAATCACGGTACTATTTGGCCCCCAGGGCCCGGACTTCGTCAGCCGGGAGTTGCTCACGGAAGTACAGCGGTTGGCAAAGGAAAGGCATACCCGGATCCACATGCACGTCCAGCAAGGGGACCGGGAGACCGAGCAGACCATGAAGCGATACGGAAAACGCCCCATTACCTTTCTGGATGAAATGGGGTTTCTGGATCGGAATCTGCTGGCGGTCCACCTCACCGATGCCCGGGAGGATGAGGCAGCGCTGGTGGCGGAACGCGGTGCATCAATGATCCTCTGTTCCGGCTCCATCGGCATCATTGACGGAATTGTCCCCCCGGCCAAGGCCTTTCTGGATGCCGGCGGCACCGTTGCCCTGGGATCAGACCAGGCGCCGGGCAACAATTGCCACAATATGTTCAACGAAATGAAGCTCACCGCCCTTTTCAATAAGATCCGCTATGAAGATCCGGAAGTTATGCCCGCCTGGCAGGTGTTGAAAATGGCCACCATAGACGGCGCCAGGGCACTGGGCCTGGACAAGCGTATCGGCAGTCTTGAACCGGGCAAACAGGCGGATTTTATCGCCGTGGACCTCAACACCCCTTCCATGGCACCCGTCATAACCGATCCCATGCGAAACCTGGTGCCCAACCTGGTGTACAGTGCCAGGGGACATGAGGTCTCTCTGGTATGTGTCAACGGTAATATCCTCTACGAAAACGGGAAACACACCACCATAGATCTGCCTGAAGTTCTGGGTGCAGCAGGAAAATATGCACGCGATCTCGGCATCCGGGGAACGGAACGCTTCAGAGATATCAACGGGTATAATGCAGATTTAATGCGAACAGGCCTTTTATAATGAACTGCCGGTCCGGCCATATTAATGAAGCAACGGCGATGCCTTGATTTCCCCGGGCAGAACATCCCCCTTGGAAAAATGGTAAGGGTTGCAGTCAACAGGAATCCCCCATGCCCGGTCCTGTTCTTCCCGTTCAATTTCCAGGGCCAGCATGTGTTCAAATGGATTCAGCCGGTCATATCCCAGCCCTGGCAAATCAGGTGCATTGCCGATCATGTCCAGCAGAGAACATTCCCTTGAAATGCGGCCGACGGTAAATGACTGAGCGTCTGCTTCGCCGTTGCCGGGAAAGGCCCCGTGATGCACCGGGCTGCAATGTCCCTGGGGGGTGATGAACATCTTGAACCGGGACTGTTTGTGGGGATGGCATTGTCCTTCCCGGTGCCGCCAGAACAGGTTGTCTCCGGACAGTGATCCGGCAAAGTAAACCCCGGTGCCGTTTCCGTTGCGATCCCGCTTAATCTGGTCCACCTGTTCAGAAATCGCCGCCTGTGTCTCTTTCCTGTACCTTGAAAAATAGTTGGGTTTAAAATCCACATAGTCCAGGCCCAGGTCTTCCGCCAGACCGATAAAATCTCTCAACCGCTTGTGATTTTCCTCGAGCACAACCGTATTGATGCCGATGCGGGTATCCAATCCGAGACGGTCCCGTTCCCATACCAATTGCTTCAAATTGTCTAATAAAAAAGGCAGACCGTACCGGGATTGTCTTGAGGCGTCCCTGCCAAACATCAAATCACCGTAAGCCGCCTCATCCACCATGCTCAGACTGATCCTGACATCCCCGGCTTTCAGGGCCAGACGCCTGCGCTCCGGGGTATTCAGAAGGATGCCGTTTGTAAAGAGCTTGACCCGAATTCCCAATTTTTCCGCCTGTTCCAGAATCAATGCCATGGTATCGGTATCGGTGAGCGGTTCAAGACCACCGGAAATTTTAACCAGTACGGAGGTATCCTCACCCGTGCTCCCATCTCCTGAGATCAGCGAAATATCCTGAAACACCGCATCGATATGACCGGCAGACATCCGGCCGGAACGCCCCCCGGGATAACGGACGAGTTTCCGGGTGCCGTCGCGCCCAACGATCACGTTGGGACAGAACCGGCACCGCCCCGGGCAGGCCAGGCCCGTGAAAAAGACCACCACATACATCCGGTTGTCAAAATAATGCCTGACGATGTTCAGATAATCGCCGTTGGGCGACGACCGTATCAGATCGGCAGCCGCCCCGGTACGCTGAATCAACTTGTAGGCAAGTATAATCCGGTCCCTGTCCATTCCCAGTTTTCCGGCAACCACCCTGGCCGGCGTATAAGGGGCCTGGGTAAGATAAGCCGTGAGTTCCGCAGTTTGCCCGGCGATCCGGTACAGGTGTTCCTTATCCCCAAATTCAATTTCTGTCTGAGAAAAATTATCAGGCTTCGGCAGGCAATTCAGCTTTAAGGCCGCCAATTCCACGGCCAAGGCATCAATGAATTGATCTTCGATTCGATCTTCCATGGCAAATCCTCCTATGGGCGCACTTTATTGCTATGGGCGCATTTCTGTTGGAACAGCCCCAGACACAGGATGCCTAAAAGACAAGGAAACAGATTGTAAGAACGGACCGTGTGAACTTAAGGATATCTGAAATGATCGCCCTCATCCGGAGCCACCGCTCTGTAGCCCACCCCCACTCTGGGAACGGACATCCACGGATCTACGGCCTGGCGCCACGTCCTGTAAGAGTCAGCGTTCCGGTGCAGTTCGATATCTGCCTGGGATCTATAGGCCTCATAGAAGAGGAACAGGGTGGGGTCATCAAGGGATTGAAGGAAATCAAACCGCAGGTTTCCCTCTTCTTTTATGGTGTTGGCCTGATGGATTTTGCTGGCTTCAATAAAGTCGTTTACAAACGTCTTTTTTACACGGACTGTGACCGCAGAGATTTTCATCTATCCTCCTGAAAAAATACGGAATCAGATACTCATGAATCTGGAAACTGTGAGTTATGATGCCCCAATAATGGCCCATAATGCCCTGCCGGTCAAGATAATAAAAATTAGGATTGCTTTTTGACGGGGATTTTTCTACACTTTACCCATTAATTTCATTCATGTTTCAATTTTTTTCAACTTTCAGACGAAAACGATCCTGCGCCATCACGCGCATCATTATTTCCCGGGATCACTTATCGGGCGTCCTGGTCACATAGTTCTCACCGCATCATGAACGCCCCTCAACGGAATGACCATGATGAAAACATACGAAACATACGCGCCGCACATTCAGGCTTTATGGGATGAATTCCCCTTTTTCATAGGCGTCTATCGTCAGGATTTCAAAATAATCTGGGCCAATCGGATTGCCTGGAAAAACGCAGCGGACACAGGCGAGCGGGCGTCCTGCGAAATGGATCGGGGCAAGAAATATTGCTACCAGTTATGGGGGGCATCTGCGCCCTGTACCGGGTGCCCCTTGGAAGACGCGTTGCGCACCGGAGACGCTGCAGATATGGCATTGCCCGAAGGGGGAGAGTGGCCGTCCGGGAAAAGAGTACGGCAGGTACGCCTCCTGCCCGTCGCATCCCGCGACCACGGACAGCTGCTGGTTGAAACCGCCTGCGATATCACCCGGACACAGGACAGAGAAGCGGCGCTGGACATGCTGCAATCCCGGCTTCGGGATGCCCAGCGTCTGGCCCGTATCGGCCATTGGGAATTACTTCCCCAGACCGGAGAACTTTTCTGGTCAGAGGAAATCTTCCGGATATTTGAAATTGATCCCCTTGCCTTTGGTGCCTCCTATGAGGCATTTTTGAACGCCACCCACCCGGAGGACCGGGAACGCGTTCACACGGCCTATACCCAATCCCTTAAATCCAGATCTCCCTATAAAATTGAACACCGCCTGCTCATGAACGACGGGCGGATCAAGTATGTCCAGGAGCGGTGTAAAACCGAGTACAATGACGAAGGCATCCCGGTCAAATCCATCGGTACGGTACAGGACATCACCGAAAACAAACGTATTGAAGATGAGAACAAGTCCCTGCAGGAGAAAATCGTCCATGTCCAGAAGATGGAATCCGTCGGCCGTCTGGCAGGCGGTGTCGCCCACGACTTCAACAATATGCTCTTTGTCATTCTGGGCAATCTGGATCTGGTAATGACGGGGATGGATGAGGAAGATGAGGATTTTCATGCCCTGAGTGAAATTCGAAATGCAGCCAGGCGTTCGGCTGAACTCACCCGGCAGTTGCTTGCCTTTGCCCGCCAGCAGCCCATATCCCCAAGACCGCTGGATCTGAACGACACCATCGCTAATATGATAAAAATGCTGACCCGCCTCATCGGTGAGGATATTGAACTCAAATGGATTCCGGGGGAAAACCTCGGGCGGGTATTGATGGACCCCACCCAGGTGGACCAGATACTTGTCAACCTCTGCGTCAACGCCAGGGACGCCATCTCCGCCAACGGGAGAATCACCATCGAAACCCATATGGCCTGCGTGGGAGAATCAGACTGCCGCCAGCGGCCGGAGTTTCACCCCGGTGAATTTGTCATTTTAGAAGTCAGCGACAACGGATGCGGGATGGATAAAAAAGTCCGGGAACGCGTTTTTGAACCCTTTTTCACCACCAAAAAAGCGGATAAGGGAACCGGTCTGGGCCTGGCCACCACCTATGGTATCGTCAAACAGAACAAGGGATTCATCAACGTGTACAGCGAACCGGACAACGGCACCACATTCAGACTGTACTTTGCCGCCCACCAGGGCGACGAGAAGGTGTATCAAACCGCCCCCGCTGCCGCAAAAACGGTAAAAGGCAAGGGCGAAACCATCTTGCTTGTGGAAGATGAAGCCATGATTCTGAACTTCTGCGCAAAAACCCTGGAAAACCTCGGGTACCGTGTTCTCAAGGCGGGCTCTCCCCACCAGGCATTATCCATTGCCGGGCGCAATGGCGGGAATATAGACCTGCTTCTCACCGACGTCATCATGGCGCAAATGAGTGGAAAGGATCTTTCCCAAACCCTCTTGAAGGATTTCTCAGACCTGAAAACCCTGTATATGTCGGGTTACACGGCCAATGTCATTGCCCGGCACGGTATACTTGAGGAGGGTATCATGTTCCTTCAAAAGCCGTTTTCCACAGATGCCCTTGCCGTAAAAGTCAGGGAAGCACTGGCTTCCGTCAACTAAGTCCTGGCCTCCCCCTATACGCTCTGCTATAGAGTAGTCAAACTGTGTCGGAATAAACCGATAGAGGGGTAGGCATGCCATGAAAATAGACCGGCTTCTGGCCATAACCATCCTGCTTCTGAACCGGCGGCGGATGACGGCAAAGGATCTGGCAGATCATTTCGAGGTTTCGGTCAGAACCATCTACAGAGATGTGGAAACCCTCAACCGGTCAGGGATTCCCGTGATCACCTACCAGGGCCACGGCGGCGGATTGTGCATTCCGGACCATTACAAGCTCAGCCGGCAGTTACTGACCTTCTCCGATATGGTATCCATCCTTACCACCCTGAAGGGGGTGAACCGGACCCTGAAAAATCAGGATATAGACCGTGCCATTGAAAAGATCACCAGCCTGATCCCAGATGAAAAGGAAGCACTCTTTAAGCAGCGGGCAGACAGCTTCCTGGTCGACCTTGAACCCTGGGGGGCTTCGGGCAGGGGGCGGGATATCATGGCAACGGTTCACGAAGGGGTCACCCGGTCCAACCTGATTACATTCGCCTACACCAAACCCGGTTCAGCACCTGAAGAACGCATTGTTGAGCCATACACCCTGGCGTTCAAGGGGTGGTCCTGGTACCTTCTGGCCTTCTGCAGAACCCGGTCGGATTTCAGAATTTTCAAACTGAGACGGATGCGGGATATCCGGCTTCTGCCCGAACACTTTGTCCGGAAAGAGATCTCCCCTGCAGACCACTTCGGCACGTCCTATGACAGGTCTGAAAAACTATCTTTCACCCTTCTGATCAATGAAAAAATCCATGGGCAGATGTCGGAATACGTGCCATCCGAAAATATGGTTCCCGACCCCGGTGACGGCGATTCGGACGGTAGACGGTGGCGGGTCACCATGAGCCTTCCCGAAAACGAGTGGCTTTACGGTTTTCTTCTCAGCCTCGGACCTGATGCCCGGGTTGTTTCCCCTGCCCGCCTCCGGCAAATCCTTGCAAAAAAAATCCACCAGATGAAAAAAAATTATTCAAACCTGACACAGGGGTGTCACAGGCAGGGGGTATAGTTGTTCCATCGGAGACAAAACAGATGCTCCATAACCCCTCACCCGGAGAAGCATACCCATGGAACACGTCACATTTGAAAGGATTACCGTTGCCGGACTGAAAATCCGGACCACCAACACCGCAAAGATGAATCCGGAAACCGCAGCCATCGGCAAACTCTGGCAATCCGTTGGCCGGGCCATCGAAACGTCCGGATCAATGCCGGAAAAAGTCTACGGCATTTACCACAACTATGAATCCGATGACCAAGGT
>JAKSBB010000419.1 GCA_022361315.1 Desulfobacterales bacterium | reverse complement strand
TTGGAGCGAGAGATGTTGTTGGGGGGCGTGGTGGAGGAGCAGGGCGAGGTGGCGGAGCGGCAGCGGTCGGTGCTGCGACGTGTGGGGGTGTTGAGCGGGATGGCGGCGGCGGTGTTGGTGGTGGGGTTCATCGTGGTGCAGTCGTTGTATGAGGTGCAGACGCCGCAGCTGGTGCGGGACGACGTGCCGAGCCGTGCGACTGAGCCGTTGGTTGATGAGGGCGCGGTGCCGACGGAGACGGAGGTCGCGCTGGTCGGAAGTGTGGACGAGGGGATGGAGCCTATCGAGCCGGGGACGGTTGTGGCGGCGGCGGGGAACGTTGCTGACGACGCGGATGAGACCGATCCGGTGATGACGTTGGCGACGCGCGGTACGGAGCTGGCCGATGGCGACACGGTGACGCGCGAAGAGGCTGCGATGGACCTGATGGAGGTCGCGGCTGTGCCGACCGCTGCGGTGGAGCCGGTATACGCCGGGTCGGAGGAGGTGTTGGTCGTGATCAACACCACGGACGTGTCGGCGACGAACTTCATGTTGGAGACGGTGGCGGATCAGGTGGAGGGGGCGAACCTGGTGGCGATGGGTGATGTGGGAGGGGCGAGCGGGTTGGGCTCGGTCGGCCGGGTCGCGGCGGACGAAGAAACGACGACGGTTGCGGCCAAGTCGGATTCGCAGCTGGTCAACCGTGAGATGATGGAAGGCGCGCAGCTTGAGTTGGCGGAGCTTTTGCGGGCGCAGCGGCGCGTGGCGTTGGAGCTGAACGTGCCGCGCAGCGAGGTGGATCGTGTGTTGGAGATGCTGGTGGAGAATCGGCGTGTGGCGCTGAACGAGACGGTCGAGGTGACGCGTCAGCGTGTGGCGCCGAGCCAGATGGTGTACACGCGGGCGAATTGGCCGAGCTATTCCCCGAATTACCTGGAGATTCTCAACCGCCAGGTGGTGGAGCTGTCGGTCCCGGCCGAAGCACCGGCTGATGCGCCGGCCGCGACGCCGGTCGTGCCGCAGCAGCGCATCCAGGTGATGATCGAGCCCGCGCCGGTGACACCGGAACCGGTTGAATCGGTCGAGCCGGTTGAGTCGCCAGTCGATGCGGCGCCGGGGGATTAACGCGGGGGGATTGGTTTCCAGTTCAACTCGTGGGTGGGTCTGAGCCGACCTAAGCTATGATGTGGCCGAACAGGAGCAGACCATGCACAGCCGAACCCCGATGGATTTGAACAACGAGACGTGGCGTATCTTCCGCATCATGGCGGAGTTTGTGGACGGATTTGAGACGCTGAGCTCGCTGGGGCCGGGGGTGTCGGTGTTTGGCTCGGCACGCAC
>JAKSBB010001206.1 GCA_022361315.1 Desulfobacterales bacterium | reverse complement strand
TATGAAACTGGTGGTTGGCTTCCACCATCCCCAGAAGATCACCCTCCCGCACGGTTTTTTCAATGAGCGTATTGCTCTCCCTCATCTTATTTATGGCCAGGGTACAGTTTTTCGTTGCGGCAATATCCGCCACCCCAAACTCAAAAATGCTCATGGATTCGAACATGGCCTTGGTGTTCTGCAGGGTGATGGGCCGAACAATTACCCCTTTGTTGGGATGGGACTCCACCATCTTTTCCCCCTGAAGGCGCACCAGCGCTTCGCGGATCGGGGTCCGGCCAATTCCCAAATCCGCCATAAGCTGGCTCTCTTCCAGATGCTGGCTGGGCTGATATTCCAGGCTGATAATCCGCTGGACGATGGCTTCGTAGGCCACAATCGCCAGGGGTTGTTTCGGAGACTTTTCTATTCTGCTCTTTGATTTCATGGCAATCCTCGTATCGCTCGCAGCCAGGAGGCTGCGGTTTTAGTATCGGAGTTTTCCCAATCCTATAAAAGAACAAAATATATATCAAGTATATTTTTATTCTACCAAACCATGTGCAACAAACATGTTCTCCGAAGCAAATGCACCCGGTTTTCCCAACAGGGAACGGATGTGTGAAAAGATCCCGGCGGTCTCCTGGTCCCAATCACCGCAACGCTTCAGATGCTGCTGCTTGAAACCGAAGACGATGTCAAAAAAGAGGTCCGGTCCCAGCATCTGGGTGGTTACCGGCACGACATCCACCTGAACCTCAGAAAACCCCGTGGCCTCAAAAAATCCCAGGAGTTTGCGCCCCACATGGCGGTCACCGCCTGAGGCCGCCTGGGCACGTGCCACCCGGTTTTCCACAGCCGACCATTCCGGGGCTTCCGGATGGATAAAAATAGTTCCGTCGTCCACATCCAGAATGCAGACGATCCCGCCGGGACGGGTGACCCGCTTCATTTCCTTCAGGCAGACCAGGGGATCGGGAATATGCTGGAACAGGAGCCGGGCATAGGAAAAATCCACATGATTGTCCGGAAGCGGGATGGCCTGGGCTGTACCCTGATGAAATGTGCACCTGCCCGGGCATTGTTCAGCAGCTCTTTCTTCCGCAAGGTGTCTGAGCTTATCTTCCGGTTCCACACCGTGAATACGGCTGTCGGGGAAATGCCGGGCCAGAATCATTGAGGTCACCCCAGGGCCTGAGCCCAGATCCAGGATACGGTCACCGTTGGCCAGACCGATTTTCCTGAGCTTTGCCACTTCCAGGGTTTCCGCCACCCGGGCCTGGCAGGTCAGCCTGTCCAGTTCCCCTTTTCTGTCGGAAAGTGAGGCATAATCATAGGACTCCTTCCGGTTGACGGCCTGCCGGGCCGACTGCGCCAGATGGCGCGCCGGCCGGTGAACCCGGGTATCCGGCCGGACCTTTTCAGACAGATGCTCCGCAAGAACGGCATTGGCCGCCTCGACCCGTCCGGCCAAGATGCCCAGCAGGTTCTTGTACAAAATAAGGGCACTGCCGGCATCTCTGGCTGCCAGGCGCTCCAGCAGCCGCCCCGGCAGCAGGAGCACTTCGCTTTCAGCCAGCGAAACAATAACGGATTGGGTATGCCCCCGGCTCAGGGCGGTCTGCTCCCCGAAGGGTTCCCCCGGCTGGACCACATAAACAAAGTGGGGATCAGATACATCCCCCACGCCGATCCCCAGCGCCCCGCTGATCAGGATACCCATTGCCTCATCACCGTTGCGGCCGGTCTGTACCGTTTCATGCTGGGCCAGGCGGATTCTGGGCATTTGCGTCAGCAGATCTTCCACAGCGGCCGGAGAAAAGCCCTGAAACAACTTCACCCCTGATTCCTGCTGCCCTGCCGGAGACGCATGGGCCAGCCTGGCCCACAGGTTGCGGGTACTGATGTCGGAGACTTCCGGACCTGTGAACATGGGAAAGGAATCCGTCAGCAGGTCTGCGGCCCAGCCTCTGTCATCACAATCCGCCGGCAGCAGGGCGTGCAGGGGACTGCCGGCCCGTTCCAGATATTTCCTGTCATTGATACAGCCGATCAGGGGAACCTGAAGCTGATCCTGCAGCTTAAAATTGGGCAGGTACGGACGAAGACCGATACGATAGTAAAGGCTCACCAGATTCAGCCGGCAATGGCACACCGCCACATTGGCCCGGTTTTCAAACAGGGTGCGAAACAGATCCGCCAGCAGCAGGGAAATCACCGTTCCCCCGCGATGAGCCGGTGATATGGCCAGATGGGAGATCAGCACCACGTTTTCCGGGCTGAACAGGTTGGCCAGATTCTCCAACCCCAGATATTCCTGCAGCACCTGATCCGGCAGACCCTGATTCTGCATCAAGTTGGAAAGCCGGTTTGCCCGGACACATCCCGCGATCTGCCCCTGGCTGTCCAGGGCCATGAAATGGGTGGCCGTGCTATCCTGGCTGTCCCTGATCTCCTGATTTTCATGATCGGTGCCGGGCAGTTCCCTGTCCGATTCCCGGGTCCAGATCCGATAAAGAAAACGGTATAAACGATGGCGGTCTTCACTGTCCGCCGGATGACTGACGATGATTTGCATGGGGAACTCCTTTATAAAGCGGGTATCCAGAAAGATCCCGTAGTGAAAATAATACCGAGATCCGGCCGTTACCAAGACAGACGGCCGGACAATATTTTTGACAGATCCACGAATCGGGAAATGGGAAACCGGAAGTTGAGAATAGTGACACGATATACGAATGTGTGGAAATTAATGAAAATTATACGGGATCAGTGGTCCCGGGTCAACACAACCTGTAGGTGGGATAGATTATTTCAACCCGGACTGAATATATGAACAGCTTCGGGGGGAATAGAAACCAGAATGGCACCGCCGACGTAAAGATCACACTCCTTTAGATACCGCCTGGGCCAGGCGGCCTCAAACCGGAGCCCCCCCAGATCCAGATCCACACGGATGAACATCCCATGGTTGTCGATATTGGTAATAGTTCCCGGCAATTGGTTCACACCCGCTTTTTCCTCTTCCTTTTCAGGCACAATATCCTCCGGGCGGATACCCATATAACCGGAGGAGAAAGAAGGCTGTTCGGACAATCGGAATGAAAGTTCGGATCCCTCCACCCTTACCCTTTTTTTACCCACCTCCACCGGCATCAGGTTTGTCATCCCCACAAACCGCGCCGTGAAAAGGTCACCGGGTTTTTCAAACAGGAAATTAATATCCCCGGTCTGACAGATCTTCCCCTGGTGAATGACGGCCCCGCGGTTGGCCAGGTAAATCACGTCATCAAAATAATGGGACACCATGACAATGGTCATGTCCAGTTCCCGGTGGATGCGTTTGAGCAGTTCTTTGGCCTCCCTGTGAAATACGGGGTCCAGGGCGGACAGGGGTTCGTCCAGAAGAAGGACAGAGGGGTTCAGGATCAAGGCCCGGGCCAGGGCGGTCCGCTGCTTCTCCCCGCCGCTCAGGTTGTGGGGCCTGCGGTCCAGAATCCGGCTGAGCCCGAGGATATCCGACAATTGATCCAGACGACTTTGGGCTTCATTCCGGTCAATGCCCAGGTATCGTGTGCCGTAGAGGATATTCCCGGCCACGTCCAAATGTGGGAACAGGGCGAAGTCCTGATAAACGATGGCAAGGCCCCGATTTTCAACAGGCACCTTCCCCATGTCGGTGTTGTTGAACAGCAGTTTTCCGGACCCAAATGGCATCAGCCCGAGCAACACCTCCAGCAGAAGGGATTTACCAGACCCAGTGGGGCCGATCACTGCGAAAAAATCCTTCTCCCGGATGGTGAGATTGATATCCTCCAGGGCAAATCCGGGCAGGGTGAGATGGATGTTCGCAAGTTCTATGAGGCCGGGTTTTGCCATATCACCTCTGGTACTCTACCGCAGACCTGGACATCATTCGGAGGGCAACGAACAGCAACAGGGACAGGGCGATCAGCCACACGGCCACGGGCTGGGAGTATTTCAGGCCAAAAGCGGTGAAACGCTCGTAAATCATCACCGGCGCCGTCATGGGATGATAGGCCACAATGACAATGGCGCCGAATTCGGAGATGGCCCGGGCCGTGCACATGATAATCCCCAGCACCATATGCCGCCAGGTCAGGGGCAGGGTAACCCGCCGGAAAGTTTCCCAGGTACCTGCCCCAAGGGTTCTGGAGGCATTCTCAAGGCGGATGGGTATACTTTCAAATCCCGCCTTCACCGTGTTCACGTAGAAAGGCAGCCCCACAAAAAGAAGCACGGTGATGATACCGGTGGGGGTGCCCATGATCTGAACCCCCAGGTCGGCCAGAAACCTGCCGAAGGGATGGGTTCTGCCCGCAAGGCTCAGGATGGCGATCCCCACCACCGGATGGGGAATCATGACGGGCAGGTCGATGATGCCCTCAATCAGTTTTTTTCCCGGAAAAGATCTTCTGGCAAGCAGATAGCCCAGCGGCGTTCCCAGGACAAAGGCCAGAAGGCCGGCTGCCAAAGAAAATCCCAGGGACCGGGCAATGGCCAGCATCACCTCCCTGTCCTTCAGGGTTTCCCAAAGCATGGCGACTGTGGGCTCCCGGGCCATCTCTATCAGGGGCAGGGTGAGCAGCAGAATCACTGGCAGACTGAAGCCCATGAAAAAGAGGCCCATGCCGTCCGATTTAATCCCCGAATTCATCCGGCTCAACCTACTCATTTTTTCACCACCACCATCTTATTAAGGAATTCCGGCAGTTGGTTTTCCATGTCTCCGGAAGGTATCCGGGCTGAAATAAGGGTGGGCTGACCTGTTTCTTCCAGGATTTTCATCCCCTGTTCAGGGGAGAGAAGAAATTCAAGAAAGGCCCTTGCCGCCTCCGGATTCGGCGCATTCCTGACCATTGTCACCCCGTAAGTGCAGGACCTGCCGGTGAGGGTTCTGAAGCTGTCCGGGGTGTCACCGGACACCTTCACCCGGGCGGTTTTGTAAAAATCATCATATTTGTAATTTCCCAGGTTGATCCGGTCGTCCAGGGCCACATATTTCAGGTCATGCTGCAGGGCCACGGACAGGTATTGCCAGGTATAATCCATGTGCCCGGTTTTAAGCAGACTGACCAGCTCGACGGATTTGGGGCGCACATTTCTGCGGGGGCGGTTTGCCAGGAGCCTTTGGTAAAGACCGGGCCGGTCATAGAATTTCTCCGCCAGTTGAATCACCATAAGACTACGATAGCCGCAGGGATCAAGATTCGGATCGGAATGCCCCCATGCCACACCGGGTTGGGATAAAATCTCATACCAGTTGGACGCATTCACCTTATCTGCCTCCCGGCTGTGTTCCGTATAACAGAGCACCAACCGGTTGGTGGCGAACCGGATATTCCATTCGGCAAACTCCGGGATCAGGGTATTGTCGATCACCTCATAATCTGCGGAGGCCAGTATATCCGCAGGCTTTCCCACCTGGGATATCAACCGGGCCATTTTGGTGCTGCCGCCGGCCTCCCTGAGGACGTCTACATCGGGATACCTGGCTTCGAAGGCCTTCTCTATGGCGGCAAAGGGAACTGTGAGACTTCCTGCGTGGAAAACGATCAACCGGCCTGCGGGGCCGGATAGGCCAAGGGCCGGTATCGCCAGGGTAACAATAAGGATTGAAATAAATGTAAATACCTTAGGTATCATCAGTCTCCTCTTCTTTTGAATCTGAAAAGAAGACGAGCAAGATATAAACCATCCAACACACAGGGTCGAAATTTTTTGTATGTAAACCCATCAGGCGCTTTTATATCCGGCCTTTCCGGCGCCTGAGAAAAAAGGAGCATATTTTGCCATGGTTAGCTTTCGGTACACCGGCCCTCGAAAAACACATTTTTGATTTAAAGACCATGACAGAATTGTCAGTTCACGGATAAGACCACGGAAAAGGAGGGCTGTATAAAGGGATTAAACCGAACTAATTCATGGATTCCCCGTCGATCACCTGGCGGATCTTTGCCGCCAGATTCCGGGTGGAAAAGGGTTTGGGAATGAAGTTGATCCCCTGTTCCAACACCCCGCGATGGGCGATGACGTTGGCGGTGTAACCGGACATGAAAAGCACCTTGATGTCCGGGCAGATGGTGGTGATGAGATCGGCCAGCTTGCGGCCGTTCATCTCGGGGAGGATGACATCGGTCAACAGGAGGGATATCCGTCTGCTGTTTTCCTTAGCCAGATTCAGGGCTTCTATGGGGGTGGCGGCCGTCAGGACATCGTAGGAGAGGCTGTCCAGGATCTTTTTGGCCACGGCCAGGTTGGCCTCGTCATCCTCCACCACCAGGACGGTTTCCCCCCGGCCCGGTATCATTTCCGCTGGGGTTTCCGCAGGGGCCGTGACCAGCGGCCCGGTGTACCGGGGCAGGTAAACTTTGAAGGTGGTGCCGATATGGGCTTCGCTGTAGGCATTGATATATCCGTTGTTCTGCTTCACGATGCCGTATACCGTTGCCAGGCCCAGGCCGGTGCCTTTTCCCGCATGCTTGGTGGTAAAGAAGGGTTCGAATATCTTATCCATATGCGCCGGTGGGATCCCCCGGCCGTCGTCGTGGACCGTCAGCATCAGATAATCACCGGGGACTGCCCCGGCGTGGAAGCTGCAATAGGCCTCGTCCAGGGTGATATTCCCGGTTTCAATGGAAACCTTGCCCACCCCGTCAATGGCATCCCGGGCATTCACGCAGAGGTTGGCCAGGATCTGGTCCACCTGGGAAGGATCTATTTCAAGGGGCCAGATACCCTGGCCCGGCATCCATGCCATCTCAATCTCTTCCCCGATGAGGCGTTTCAGGATAGTAAGCATGTTGGTCACCGTGTCGTTCAGGTCAATCACCCTGGGATCGATGGTCTGCTTTCTGGCAAAGGCCAGGAGCTGGCGGGTAATGGCCGATGCCCGCAATGCGGCATTGCGGATATCCTTCAGTGATTCGTATAGCGCGTGGTCCTCTGCCAGCTCAGCCATGGCAAGTTCCGCATGACCGATGATGATACCGGATATATTGTTATAGTCATGGGCCACCCCGCCGGCCAGCCGGCCCACGGATTCCAATTTCTGTGCATGGATCAGCTGCTCTTCGAGTTTTTTAAACCGCTCCTCCGCCAGCCTGCGGTTGGTGATGTCCTGGAAAACACCTCCCACCGTCCCTGATTTTCCGCCTTCATGTTCACCGGCCACACAGTGGAGTTGAATGATCTCCTCATCCGGCTTGACCAGCCTGAACTCCATATCTATCCTGACGGTACCGGCCGGAGTCTTGTCAAAACTCTCCGCGAATTCATCCCGGATTTCACCCTGGTCTTCCGGATGAACCGTAGCCAGAAACGCCTCCCATGAGGGTTCCCCGGACAATCCGGCATTGGACAGCAGGCGCAATGCTCCCTTTGACCAGTAGACCTTTCCGGAACCACACTCTCGTTTAAAATAGCCCAGCCCTGCAATGGACTCCGCCTGTTCAAGGGAATCGAGACTTCTCTGCAGGGCCCTTTCATCCCGGGCAAGCCTTGCAGATAAAGTCTTCTCCCGCTCAAGGGCGGTGGTCAATTCCGCGTTGGCCTGATTCAGCTTCCGGGTTCTTACCGCCACCATATTTTCAAGCCGGGCATTCATCTCCCTGGTGTCAGACTCCGCCTTCTGAAGCAATTGGTTGAGTATATAATCCCGGCGGGACATGAGCTCCATGAAATAGCATACCACCATGCCCAGCAGGTTAAAGGCGAACATGTAGAAGAGTTCGCTTTGAAGGGATTCGGAACTGCCGGCCGGGGAGATCACAGCGGCAACCGTATATGCGGCGATGATGCCGTTCCCCGCTGCGACTGCCCAGACAAAGGTCAGCCGGATAAAGGCATAGCAGAAAAAGAGGCAGAAGATGATGCCCACAAAAAGATAGGAAGGCTCGCCGTCGCTTGTGGTCATGGCACACAGGGCATAGCCGGCCCCGCCGATCAGGATGTAAAAGGCAAACAGCGGCTGCCAGTATCGGGCATACAGATCTTTGACAACATACGAAGCGGTGAAACCGAGGCTCATTACCACCCCCACGAACATTGCCATCCAGAGCCAGAGGCTCACCCCATGTTCATTGAAAAACAGGATATCAGTGATTCCGATAACACAATAGAAGAAAATGCCCACCAGGTGACAGATCCGCCCGAGTTGCAGATTCCGATCGAAATAAGAGGCCTGAAACCCCGCTTCGGTGGTCCTGTCCAGAAAAGCCAGCCGGGCCCGGCTGATGGAAAAATCCATTCCTTCTTTTTCTGTATATGCGTTGAAGATGCTCACCAAAAAGGAAATCCCCGCCAATTAAGACTTCTGCCAATGTTACCGGGTTTGATATCAACACGTTACATGAAAACGGGGATAAACACAAAAACTAATTTATGGCATCCGGACAGGCAAAACCAAGGGTTGTCAGACCCTGAAAATCTCGATGCAAACCGAACACCGAAACCCCTTTGACCGGTTGTGACGCATTTTGATCCGCTCCCAACGGTTCATCCGCCGCATTCCCCGGTTGATGCTGTATACCTTCTTAAATCCCGCTTCCCACAGAATACCTGCGGCCACCCGGCTCATATGCCCGGTATCGCAGACCAGCACCACAGGTGAGGATTGGCTTTCCCGATAGCCTCCTTCCATGAGGACTGCACCTAGAAAATCATCAAATGGATGGGAAACCGCGCCGGGGAGGTGGCCGGCATCAAACTGATGCTTTTCCCTCAGGTCAACGGTGAGCAGATCGGTTGATTTCCGCTCCAAGGTCTCGTAATTTGGCGGTGTGAGCAGGGCAAATCCCCTGGCCCGGAACAGCTTGGAGATAAACTCCTTCGGCCCCATTTCCATTTCTTTTTTCAGGGCCCGGAAGAAAACCTCCCTGAAATATCCCAGGTCAAAAGTGTTGGTAATACGCTCTATGATGACAATTCGTTTCATGTTTACTCCCTGATTTCAAAACAAGTTAATAGACGTCCTGGCTGTTATTCCGCTTTCACTGCGGTGATATCCGCTGGTGCCACGTAGGCCTCGGCCCCACATCCCGGAACAAGGGTATCGGCCAGCTCGGCACTTACCGGTCGTGTGGTAATCCGGATATCACTGAATCCGGCAGATGCCAGCAGGGCTTCCGTATCCGCCACGGTGGCGGCCCCGCCGATGCAGGAGGAAATCATGGCCAGATCTTCCGCCAGTTTTTCCGGCAGGGGTTTGAGGGCCAGAATATCGGAGATGGCGATCCGTCCGCCGGGCCTGAGGACCCGGAAGGCTTCACTGAATACGGATGCCTTCTCCGGACTCAGGTTGATCACGCAATTGGAGATAATAAGGTCCGACGTGTTATCCCCCACCGGCAGATGCTCGATCTCACCCAGACGGAAATTGACGTTGTCCGCGCCTGTCTTTTCCTTGTTCCGCCTGGCCCGGGAGATCATCTCCGGGGTCATGTCCACCCCGATAACCCGGCCCTCCGGCCCCACCTTTTCTGCCGCCAGAAAACAATCGAAACCAGCCCCGGATCCCAAATCCACAACTGTTTCTCCTGCCTTTATACCGGCCAGTGCTGCCGGACTGCCGCACCCCAGACCGAGGTTCGCCCCTTCGGGTACAGCCTCCAGATCCTGATCCGAATATCCCACGAGTTTCGAGATTGCTCCGGCATCCAGTCCGGTATTGCCACACCCGCAGCCGCAGCTTTCCTTTTCGTCCCCGTTTTTATCTCCCTTCCCAGCGGAAGCGATAACTCCGTAATCCCGTCTGACACGTTCTCTTATGGTTTCATTGTTTTCCATGTCGCCCTCTCTTACAAGTTTTTGTGCACACAAATGCACATACTGTTTTAAATTTTTTTGCCCTATGACTTACAGCACAGCGGCCCGCACTCCTTCACGCAGGTTTCAAGCAATGCGGTCAGGGATCTGAACCGTTCCAGGAAATGATCGGCATTGAGCATATATACCATGTGGCGTCCCTCTTTGCGTCCGGTGAGAATCCCCACATCCTGCATCAGGGTCAGGTGGCGGGAAATCACGGACCTGTCCTGGGGCATATTCTCCGCGATGGTGGCAATATCGGATTGCCCGTTGAGCAGGAGAAACCGCATGATATCCACCCGGACAGGCTCGCTCAGGGATTTAAAGAACTTTGAATCCATGGCGCCCACCAGTTGGTTGGCGATCTCAAGCTGTTTTTTTGTATAGAGCATTTCCATGATTCAGACTTTAATGCACACACATGCACATGTCAACTTATTTTTTACCGACAGGTTAAAACTCCGGACCCATGTGAAATGATCCGGAGTTTTTAATCGGCACTCACAGTTCCGCATCCTTTGGCCTATAATTCGTCAAAACTGAATCCAGCCAGATACCGCTTCAATGCCTCCGTGTTTTCCTCTGTCAGACCAGGACAGCCGCTCTCATCTTTCACCCCTTCCGTCACCCGTGCGGCAAAGACCATGCAGGTCTTTTCCCCGCACTCCCTGCAATTGGTTTTAGGCAGCAGTTTCAAGATCTCAAATAGCACAGGCCTGGCTGCGGTCTCGTAGCTGGGGATGATTTCATCCCGCCGCTCCCAGGTCTCGTTGATTGTCTCTTTTAGCCAGTTCAGAATTTTATCGGCCTCACGCTCATCCTTAAGTGCATTAACGGCGATTTTATCCGCATGAATGGTGATCAGCTTTCCATGGACCTGAAAGGTGACAGACGGCGGTTCCCGGGTGAAGGCGGTACCCCCCAGTTCGGTATTCAGGTAGGGCAATACCTCTCGGATATCACTGCCGAGACTGGCGTGGCAGTGAACCCCTTCCGCACCCGGCATGCATTTGGACCGGAAGATTTCCCTTGTATAGGTTTCCAGCAGGGCCATATCATCCCCCTGCCTGACCGGATGAATCGCCGCAACAACTACTGCACGGTACACTTTTTATCCCGGCATCAGATTGTGGCGTCCGCAGGTTAGTCAAAACCCAGTCGGCCACGGATCGGGCCGTTTCTATCCGCTCTGCTTCCGGCACATCCTCGTAGTCAAAAACATCGGTGTACCTGTTGTAATGGGAGAGGGCATCAAATTGAACCAGACGGTCCCCGTCGATGATATTCTCAATGATACGGCCGTGGCAACGGAGGAAACACCCGTCGATCAGAACGACCTTTTCCGCAGATGTGATCCAGCGGGCAATGGCGGAGTCCGGCACGGTGATCAGTTCTCCGTGGCAGGCCCGGCCGAATTCCGCCTCTCGGGAGATCATATTGGCAGCCAAACGGGCAATCTCTCCTCGGATGCAGGCCCCTTCGCAGGACAGGACCGGAATTTTAGCATCATTTATGTTCGCCTTACCGGTGGTCTCGCCTATGGGGCAGACGCCCCGGGTGGTATTCATCCGGATCGTCTTTTGGTCGGATACAGGATTCATCGTCATTCTCCTTTGATTATCAGTTTCAGCAACAAAGGGACCTTCCCTTTTCTATCCTGTCAGACGGGTTGGGACCAAAAAGGTTACGGGGAATTTAATATTTTTTTAAACGACGAGTTGGTGGTTACGGGTGTGAGGTATGCTTAGCTTTGCTTGCGGTCGCAGGCCAGAGCATTATTATCGTTGTAATAAAAATCGCAGCCGCTCTCCAGTGCTTTTTTAAGGGCTGCCCTAGCCCGGTGGAGACGTACCTTTGCATTGGCCGCGGATATATCCAAGGCATCGGCCAGTTCCCTGGTGGTAAATCCTTCCAGTTCACTGAGTATCAGAATGGTTTTGTAATTCAGGGGGAGCGCATCGATAAACTCATTGATACACGCGTTCATCTCCCGGGAAACAACCATTTCGTCCGGTGCGGGGGGCTGTGATAGAATTGAAGCATCTGCCGGCTGAAAATCCTTAATTTCTGAGAGGGGAGGCGCCGATTTCCGGGAAACGGATCTCAGCCTGTCAATGGCGGTATGGGTGGCAATCCGGTATACCCAGGTGGACGGCTTTGACTTCCCCCTGAACCCCTTCAGATTCCGGCTGACCTTGTCGAATACCTCCTGGGTAAGATCCTCTGCCTCGTCATGGCCGACGATTCTGCTCAGGTAATTGAAAACCTTCGGCCGCATGGACTTATACAGATCTTGGAACTCCACCCGAGGTGCTTCGCCATCCGGTTTCGTTTTTCCCAACCTGTCCGCCTGATCTGTCATGGTTACCTTCTTCCGGTAAATATGTCCACGATCCTTACCTGATGACCGATGTGGTATTGTCTCATAATGACCTTTGGTATTCAAACCCAAAGCAATGAGGTTCCGAACACTGACTTACCATTGCAGGATGAACTAAGGAAGATTTAAATGATACAAAGGGGTCTTACCGGGGGGCCGCCTCTTTAAATAGATCCTGATAGCTTTTACCGAATGAGGCAGGAGTATCGGCCAAATGGACCCAGTAATTAGCAACAGACCGGACCAGATTCATGTCTATAGCACCACAGTCATAAATGAGTTTCATGATTTCAAGGGAGGTGAACGTTTTTATATCATATTCTTGAGCGAGAAGGAGCATATCAGTATCATCGGTTACCAATGGGATTGAAAGGGCTTCGGCGAATGAAATAGCCCTTAAATCAACCTTTGACACACCGTATCCTTCTTCCCTGGCGGTGTCCCTCAGATAATAGAAAGAATTATTGATATCAGACTTCTGTTCATGGGTCAGGGCAAAGCATCTTTTCCGATTCTCCAGATATTCAGTTTCATTGACCCAGAAAAATTTATGCCTCAACGTTTGATTTTTATAGTATTCCTCATCAAGCTCCCTGATGACTCCGAGGACATGTTTTTCTTCGCAGAAAGGCCGTTTGAGCAAGGGATGAATACTCTGGGCGAGTCTGAAGTAAGAGCAGGTATCTACAATGATATTGGCTCTCATGAAATCAGGCTTTGATACAGAACGCGGGCATCGAGAACCGGAATATTCAGTATGTTCTGAAGGAAACCGACGGATCTCTCCTTTTCAATTATTAGCTTCTTAAGGGCCCGGAAAAATGGACTGTTGAAATAATCCTGTGACACCCTGATGTATTCCTCAGCAGTAGGAGGGAGGGTATCAAAGAGGTGATCGGCAACATTTTTGTACTGATTGCAGAATGCGGTATTCACTTTGAAGATATCGGCCTTCTTTTCAAAGTCTAATTCTGGTTGGCGGCTATGGGCTGCATAGCGGTTGATTTCATAATAAACGGTCAGGGGTGAAATGGTCAACGCCTCAGCTTTTTCTCGGATTCTGGCCAGTTTCTCTTTCTTTGTTGAAAGTGTATTGATGAACTTGTATTCCTTTTCTGCCATTGCCTTGCTGAAAAGAAGGGCACCGGCGAATTGATCAGCAAAGTCTTCCGCCTCTTCAGACTGAAGTTCAGGGGCTTTGACATGCCCTAGTTCATGGGCCATCCAGAATTTGAAATCATGAACTTTGCTATCGAGGTTCAAATAAATCCAGGTGGTCCTTGATCTGGGCAGATAAATGTGGAGGGCATTCTCATGATTGGACTTATTTCCCCAGAATACCGGAATAAGAACAGCATGATGCGTGTTGAAAAAGTTGATAAGATCTTGAAATTCGATCTTTTGGCCTTTCTGCGCCACAAGATGTTTTCTGGTTTCTGCGGCGGCTGCCTGGATATATTCATAATCAAGGCCGGGGGAGATTAAAGCAGGAGGCGCCGACAGGTTGTCGTATGGCAGATAAGGTGTCAGGTGCTCCAGAAGATATCCCTTATCCTTGGCATCTTCTACATATTCAGCAGATATTTTATGGCTGCCTTTCTTACGGAAAGCAACCACTGGATCCAGGGAGGTATCTTTTTTTATAACGATTTCGTTAAACGCAAGCCCCAAGGTCTTACCCATCTTTAAAAGAGCAGCTGGTCGGGGAAACTTTTTTCCCTGAAGCCAGTTTGTGACACTCTGCCTGGAAACATCAAGGACATCTGCTAGATCAGTCTGGGACATTCCAAGTACTTCAAGGCGTGTGTTTATCTTATCGATATTTAAGGTTTTATTTTTTTTCGCGTCCATACAAAAGCAATAAAGCATATGTCAACTTTTGTCAACTT
>JAKSBB010000427.1 GCA_022361315.1 Desulfobacterales bacterium | reverse complement strand
GGATCACGGGGGTCAACACCCTGGTCCTAGACCACACCGATCCCATGCCCAACGGGTTCAAAATCGGAGATATCTGGGCCTAACAGGAATAAAGAAACAACCGTTAGAACCCTGTAGTTCTAACGGCTGTTTGCTATATCTCGCTTAGGCCCAGATATCTCCGATTTTAAATCCGTTGGGCATGGGATCCGTGTGGTCCAGCACCAGGGTGTTGAACCCCGTGATCCAGGCCTGCCCGCCTACGGTGGGAACCACGGCCCGGTAATCCCCGATGGTGGTTTCCGCCACCAGCTCTCCGGTGAAAACGTTATTCAGAATGCCTTCGTGGCGGAATTTTTTGTTGAGGGGAAGTTCGCCTTTGGCATGGCGCACCGCCATCTTTGCGCAGGTACCGGTGCCGCAGGGACAGCGGTCCAGGGCGCCGGTCCAGGTGGCGGGGTTCTCCCAGTCAAGGGGGCCGGAGGCCACGGTGACGGCATTTTTCCAGTCCGCCTCCGGATTCTCCGTCGGTCCTGACAATTGGGATATGGTGATACCCACTCCGGGGTAGTCCGGATGGGATACCGGGAGTTGCTCATGGGCCGCCTGGCGAATCATGGCGGACACCCTTGCGATCTCCGCCCCATGCTCGGGAATGAGTTCAAGCCCCTTGAACTGCCGGACGTCGGCAATCACGTAAAACATCCCGCCCCAGCCCACATCCACGGTGACCTTGCCCAGATGAGGAACGTCGATTTCGGCATCCAGGTGGGCGGCAAAGGCCGGCACGTTTTTGAAGGTCACCTGGGTGACCTTGCCATTGGCGCATTCGGCCCGGATGGCGATCAGGCCGGCAGGTGCTTCCAGAGTCAGCTCCGTCACCGGTTCGGTCATGGGGAGCATCCCGGTCTCGAGGAGTACCGTTGCTACGGAAATGGTGTTCCCCCCGGACATGACGGGGTACTCCACCTGCTCCATGATGATAAACCCGGCATCGGCATCCGGATGGACCGGCGGGCAGACCAGGTTGCAACAGAGGGGGGGATAGCCTCTGGGTTCCCTGAGCATCATCATTCGCAGTTGATCGTCCTTTTCCTCCAGGTACTTCATCTTCTCGTAGATTGTGTTTCCCGGGATATGGGGGACACCCCCGGTAATCACCCGCATGGGCTCCCCGATATGGGTGTCCACGGCGTATATGGTTCGTTTAAATCCCATTGAAGCTCCTCTGTGTGGTCTGGGTTTGAAATATTAAATATAAATATGAACTATATATTAATAAGATCATATCTTGTCAATGGTTTGTGGATTATTGATATGATTTTAATTGATTCAGATCTTGGTCCCTGCGTTCGTTATTTAGAGGACCGCCCGGACCCAGGCATAAATGTACGCTAAGGGACCAACAGGTAATCGAATATAGCCTTTTCGTACAGAGTTCATATTCGGGTGAATACGGTTTTTTTCATGGGAAAATCTCTGATGAAGTCAACGTTTTTATGGACAGGGTATTGAGTTCTACATCATAGACATAGCCTTCGGCCAGCTCACGTTCACAGACCGTTCACACGGCCTTATCAAGTCAGAAGCAGGGCTTCAAGGCCATTGGGGTTATTTATGAACACACCGGTAGAATTTATATTGAGC
>JAKSBB010000663.1 GCA_022361315.1 Desulfobacterales bacterium | reverse complement strand
TCCCCCCCGGAGATTTTATCCATGGTGGCGTCAGCCAGGTGGCGGATGCCGGTGAGATCCATAAATGATTCGGCCAGCGCCTTATCATCACCGGATTCGAAAAACTGGAAGCGGTTAAAGTAGGGAAGACGGCCAAGCAATACATAAGCGGCAACGGTCATGGGGACAGGATCCACGGTCTGGCGGACCACGGCCATGCGGCAGGCCAGTTCATTGCCGGATATTTTCCATATGTTCCTGTCCGGATTATTGCTCTCATTTTTATCGCGGATCAGGATACGGCCTGAGGCTGGGGCCAGATTTTTGGATACGGCCCGCACCAGGCTGGTTTTACCGGCACCGTTGGGGCCGATGACACTGAGAATCTCCCCCTGCGACACATCAAAGGAGATACCTTCCAGAATTTTCCTTTGACCGAACCCCAGGGCAAGATCCCGTATCCGAAGCAGCGGCGCGGTCATACGGCCTCCTTCTTGCTGGAAATGGCCCAGATAAATATCACACCACCGATGATACCGGTAATTACCCCCACGGGCAGTTCCATAGGGGCGATAATGGTCCGGGCAAGGACATCACAAAGCATCAGGAATACGGCACCGGCCAGCCAGGACACCACCAGGAGGATCCGGTGGTCGGGCCCGACGATCATCCGCATGAAATGGGGGACAATCAACCCCACGAACATGATGATGCCGGCCACGGATACCGACAATCCGGTAAGAAAAGAGGCGATAAAGAACACCCCTTTTTTGGTCCGGGTCGTATTCACACCGAGATTTGCCGCCTCTTCCTCTCCCAAGAGCAGACCGTTGAGGTCAAAGCAAAAGAGGTAGGACAGAATCAGTCCCGCCACAGACCCCATCAGCGCCATGCGGATCAGGACCATATCCGGTTCATCCAGAGAGCCCATGATCCACAGGACGATATTCTGGAGATCATCGGTTTCCGCCAGGGCCATCAGGAGCATCACCAGGGATGAGGCCACGTAGGAAATCATAACACCGGTGAGCAGCATCCGGTTGGACCGGATGTGCCGGGTCCGGCGGTTCAGGCCGTAAACCAGAAAAATAACCATACTGGCGCCGGCAAAACCGGACAGCGGAAAGGCAATGATGCCGATATGTGTGTAGAGTTTCAGGAGAATATTCAAACAGATACCCAGGGATGCCCCGCCGGAGATGCCCAGGGTGTAGGGTTCCACCAGGGGATTCTTGAACATGCCCTGAAGCAGGGTACCGGCCAGGCCCAGCGCCCCCCCGATGGCCAGCCCCAGCAGCATCCGGGGCAGGCGGATACCCGTCAGAATACCATATTGAATGCCCTGCTGCGGGTTGGCGGCATCGGTGTTCAGCCCCGCCATCAGAATACCCGGTATATCCAAAATACGGATATCTGCGCTGCCAACAGCCAGGGATAGGCCGGCGGCAAAGGCCAGCAGTAGAAGGAGCACCATAAGTGTGAGCCCCCAGATACCGGGAAGATGCCTGAGCGGTTTACTCATGGGATAACACCCCTATACCTGCATCCGGATGGATAAGGGCGGCCACATCCGCCAGTCCTTTGGCAAAGCTGACCGGGGTGGGGCTGCAGATGGTCTCCGGATCCAGAACATAGATGTGGTTGGTGGCCGCGGCCTTCATACTGCCGAATCCCATCCAGCGGTTCTTTTCAAGAATACCGGCCTTTTTCGAACTGCCCATGGTGGCCACAAGAATAATATCCGGATTATCCTGAACCACCTTTTCCCGGCTGTAAATCCAGGACCGGGCATCTGCGGTGATGTTGACGGCATTGGAAAGCTTTATGAACTCATGGATGAACAGATCCTTGTTCACGGTTTTCAAAGGTTTGAGGCCGATCTGAACAAACACCCTGGGGGGTGTCAGCCCCGCCACACGCTCCCGGACTGCATCCACGGCCTGTGTGGCCCGGTCAACGATCCCCTGGGCCGCCCCTGACCGCCCCAACACCCTGCCGATGTCCAGGGTCAGCTCACACATCTGGCGGAAGGTTTTGGGGTTTTTTATCTCCACCACCTTTACGTTCTGATTTTTCAGGATCTGGATCTGCTTCTCCCGGGTCAGGGCCGAAGTGATGACCAGATCCGGTGCAAGGCTGATGATTTTCTCCACATTCACGTGGGTGACCGAACCGATTTTCTCCTTATTGGCCGCCGCCGGGGGGACATTGCAATACTGGGTATTGGCCAGCAGGGCATCTTCTGCGCCCAGCAGATAGATGGTTTCCGTGATGATGGGAGACAAAGAGACAACCCTGGTGCCGGATGGTACAGTATCCCCGGCCCGCACCGGGCCGGACAAGACAACCCCGGCAAGCAAGACGGTCATCACTATTTTAAATCCGTTGCGAAATCTTCCGGATATCTTCATCTTATTCTCCTTCACCGGTCCGGATGCGGGCCCCGGTCATGACGGCATTCATGGCCTTCCGTATCACCACGGGAACCGTTTCATCCGAAACAAGATTTTCCAACCCGTCCACACGGTGGCCGGCAATCCGGGAGGCGATCTGCTCACACCAGGCATCAAATCCGTTCAGATCCTGGACCAGGCCCTGAACGTGGGCATCGCTGAGGGAAAGCGCGGCTTCCATGAAACCTGCGTACACCGGATTAAGAAACAGCTGTTCCACCATGGCGGAAAACGCCCCCTTCTTCTCCTGGCAACCGCACTGGGCACCGGAGGTGAGTTGATAAATGGAAATCCCCCGCTCCGTGAGACGCTGGACCACATGGCGGCCCGGCACCACACCGTTTTGACCGGCGACGGCCTCGGTGACGGCGGCGTAAACGGCCCGGGCGATGAGCTCACCCATCTTGGAATGACCGCCGGCATTGTCTATGGGGGTTCCCTTTCCCCGGACCACCAGGACGTTGTCCGTGCCCGTTCCCGTGGCCATATGCGGTTTAGGCGTATAAAAGGACCGGATATCAAAATCCTGCATGACGGCGCTCTTGGCCTCGGTGGCCGAAATAATGGCGCGGGTCATGGCCCGGTCGGAAAGCCGCATATTGGTCATCAGGATAATATTAATGGTACCGTGGTTATCCATGATGGCAGGCTCGTAATACATGCCTTTATCAAATCCCATCCGTACCGCATTGGTCATCACCCCGGCCGTAACCAGGGCGGTGACCTTCATATCTTTATAGCTCCGGGTCTGGACGGACAGGTAATCCATATTTGCCCCGGTCATCATAAATGAGGTGGTTTCACGCTTGCGGTTGACGGCCTTAAGGATGTTGTTCCGTATGTCGTCGATTCCTCTGGCATGTCCCGGGAACCATGTGGGGGGCGGGGAATAGTGATTGCCCACGGTGGTAATGCCTTCCCGTTTGCCCTCCAGGGTGGAAAGCACCGTCATGGGCGTCTTGAGATCCACCACCAGGGTTTTGTTCACAAAATCAAACACATGACTGGAGATAACCCCGGCACTGTCCACATAGTCCAGGCCGGACCCGGCCAGATCTTCATTTAGGGATTTCCTGCTGATGCTGCCAACGGAGTGGACAAAAAGATCCGGATTTGCAAATTCTTCCGTGTAAATCATCGAAGCCAGACCTGCCACAAAGGCGCCGGTACGGGTGGAAGCCCTGCAGGTGAGATCACAGGGCAGATAATGAATCCGTTGGTTACGGACAGCATCCACATCCTTCCAGCCGGGCTGTGAAAAAAAACGGTCCGCCACCTTCCGGTCGGAATAACACCCGTAGATCATCTCCGGATTGAAGTCCTGCCATTCGTCCAGGGATACGTCCACCACAGGACCGGGTTTCCCGAAATCCGGGGCAACACCCCCGGCTGCCCGGATCATCTCATTCTGAAAGGAGGTGTTGCCCGGAGTCATGATTTTGTTCCTGCCCATCAGGCGTATCACCCGCTTGGGCACCCTGCCGGTCTTTTGGGCGATCTTGTCAATCTTGGCCCTGACATGGGACAACTGTGACCGGTTCTCCCGTATCAGCTCATCTGCGGCCGTTTCCCGGCCGGATATTTCTCCCATGGCAGCCATCAGTTCCCAGGCATGGTCCAACGCCGGTGTTGTATAGACAAATACGGGGGTGCCGGCCCCACGGAAAGTCCTAATGATATCCTTATGAAGCGGCGCTGCAATAACAAGATCCGGTGCAAGAGACTTTATCCGCCCGAGGGACGGGTTGAAAAACCCACCGATAATGGTTCGCTTCCCGGATCCTTTCAGGGTGGTATCGTGGTAGGTGCTGCCGATCAGGCGGTCTCCGGCCCCGATGGCCACTAAAATCTCTGCGGCCGACGGCACAAGGCTGACGATCCTTTCGGGCAGCTCGGAAAATTCTAACCTTGTCCCCTGGCTGTCAATTGTTCGGACGGCGGAGATTGAAACCGGAGGGAAGGTCAGCAGAAGTAAAATCATAACAGAGAAACAACAGGCCAGGGTCATTTTCAGACGGTTAAACAGGTACACGGGTGGTCCTTTCTTTACCTTGACCCGGCAGCGGATTCGCCTCCCGGATCGTATATCCATCGATCCGGGGATCCCCTTTTTTCTCCAAGATCTTCGGCCGCCTCTTTACCACGGAAAACGGTCCGGCTGTCATTCAGGCAGGTCTTCTGACTCCCGGATCACCCTGAAACACTGCCCCTTCCCATGGCAATGACGCCACAGTGGATTTTTGCAGTGAAAGTCCCCGGTCACAGCGGCGGGTCCGTCCCTGATTCACACAGGGTTCCCTATTATGCCCGGCCATATAATGAAAAAACCAACATATTCGGCCGCAGCACCTGAAAGTGATCTACCTATATTCAAAAAAGGACTGAAAAAGTCAAGTAAATTCAACCGGCAAAACCGTCTGTCAGGCGCCAAAGCTGATGTTGACGCCGGAGGTTTGAAAACGTATATTTAAAGGATTGATATCCGCCGGCATAAACACTTTTGAGAGTGACGAAGGTCGCAAACAGGTAATGATACCAGGAAAACCATACCCCCTTACCCGATTCGGACTGACGGCATTTGCCCTGCTTTTTTCCGCAACCACCCTGGTTTTTGCAGGATTTTACTTCCAGGAGTTCAACTTCAGAAAACAGACCTGGGAATCTGCAGAGCGCCAGAAACTGGAACTCCTGGAAAAAACCGTGGGCAATGAACTCAAGGCCAATGCCTACAACCTCATCTACCTGACCAACCATCAACAGCTTCACCACTGGCTGCACACAGCCTCCCATCATGCCAAGGAATCGGCAGCAGCACTTTTCTTACGCTTCTGCCGGCAGGTTCCCCGGTACGACCAGGTGCGTTTCATTGACCGAAACGGTATGGAAAGAATTAGGGTCAACCGGAACGGGGAGACCTGCGAGAGCGTACCGGAAGCACATCTCCAGGATAAATCCGGCCGGTACTATTACAAGGATATCTTCAATTTAGAACGGGGACAGATTTTTATATCCCCTTTCGATCTGAATGTTGAACACGGAAAAGTGGAACAGCCGCCCAAGCCGATGATCCGTTTCGGAATGCCCATTTTCGACACCGAAGGCGAACGTTTGGGCATCGTATTGCTCAACTACCTGGGAGCCCATCTTCTGGAAACCTTTGATGAGAAAAGCCGGACCGGGCCCGGAGAACTCATGCTGTTGAACCCGCGAGGCTATTGGCTGAAAGCCCCCGATCCTAACATGGCCTGGGGATTTATGTTCGAAGATCGATTGAATCTTACCCTGGCAGATCGTGACCCCGGGCTCTGGGAGCGGCTGAACACCAATGACCGGGAACAATTCTATCAAAGCAGTGCCCTGTATACCTACACCACGATCAGGTTTACCGATATCGGCCTGGTCAGTTCCCTTACAGGACGCAACGGCCGGGAAACAACGAATGCACCGGGCGGGTCCCGGGATTTTTACTGGAAGATGGTTTCCATCATTCCGGAGGCAGCCCTGACAGATTTGAGATGGCAGGTATTCCGGCATATTTTCCCGTATTACGGCCTTGTGACATTGATTCTGGCCGGGATCACCCTGTTGCTCTCCATTGTCATCCGCCAGCGCAAGCAGGCCAAGGCGGAACTGGCACGGAATGAAGCGGAACTTTCCAGTTTCTTTCGTTCGGTACCGGCCGGTATCGGCATCACCAGTGACAGAATTATCCTTCAGGCCAACAAACGGCTGTGTGAAATGACAGGCTACTCCCATGACGAACTGGTGGGCCAATCAGCACGGATTCTCTATCCCTCGGATATGGAATACTTATTTGTGGGAAAGGCAAAATACGGCCAGATCTCGGATAAGGGCACCGGTTCCGTCGAGACGGTGTGGCGGACCAAAGCCGGCAAATCCATCAACGTCCTTTTAAGTTCAACCCCCCTGGATCCGGAAGACCTGTCAAAAGGGGTGACTTTCTGCGCCTATGATATGACGGAAGAAAAAAAGGCCAGAGAAACCATCGAACGGGTTGAAAAACAATTGCACCAGTCCCAGAAAATGGAGGCTATCGGTACCCTCGCCGGCGGCATTGCCCATGATTTCAACAATATCCTCTCCGGAATCTTCGGCTATGCCCGGCTCGTCCGAATGTCTCTGAATGATCCGGAAAAGGCGGAGCAACGCCTGGATCAGTTGCAAAATGTTGCCCAGCGTGCCGTTGACCTGGTTCAACAGATTCTGACGTTCAGCCGAAAGGCCGAACAGGAAAAGCTCCCGCTGACCCTGTCAATCACCGTCAAAGAATCGGTAAAACTGCTGCGGTCCTCTCTCCCCTCTTCCATCCAGATGGCCACGAATCTGGCCTGCAAAGAGAAGGTCAGCGCCGATCCCACCCAGGTCCAACAGGTGGTGATGAACCTGTGTACCAATGCCTACCACGCCATGATGCCGGAAGGCGGGGAGTTGACCATCAATCTGACCCGTATCCACGTCCCTGCGGCGGATCTGCCGGACACGGGGCTGACGGAAGGCCCTTACCTTGAGCTTGAGGTACGGGATACGGGGGCCGGCATCCCGGAAGACACCATGGACAAGATATTTGACCCTTATTTTACCACCAAGGAGGCCGGAAAGGGCACAGGGCTGGGCCTGGCACTGGTGGACGGCATCGTCAAAAAACACGACGGGTACATCACGGTGGACAGCACCCCCGGAGCGGGTACGGTTTTCCGGGTGTTCTGGCCTGTTATCACGGGGAAGGCGGAAGTTGAAACCCAATCCTCGGCACCCGGCGCGGTTCAGGGGGGATCGGAAACCCTCATGCTGGTGGATGATGAAGCCGATATCCTGACCTCGCTGCCCCCGGCACTTGAAGATTACGGATATACCGTGGTGCCCTTTTCGGACGGTCAGTCCGCCCTGGCCGCCTTCAGGGAAAATCCCAACCGTTTCCAGCTGATCATCACGGACCGGACCATGCCCGGTATGTCCGGCGACCATCTGGCCCGGGACATTCTCACAGAGGCCCCGGACCTGCCCATCATCCTGTGTACCGGATACAATGCCGGCGGTGGGGAGATCACATCGGCACGGATCGGTATCCGGCGCTATGTCCAGAAGCCCGTAAGAATGCGGACACTTCTCAAGCTGATCCGGGAACTTCTGGATAACTAACCTGGATAACCAACCCGGGACCTCAGCCTTTTCAAAACTCTTTCCTTATGTTCACGGCGAAGGCCTTTCGCGCTGCCGCCAGCTTACAGGTGCGCCCATCTGTTATGGCCGTATTTTCAAAATCTGTGGCTGTTCCGAATTATCAAACCATGTAAACTGGAAACATATAGCCATTGCTGAGAACAAAGGAGAAAATCCCATGACCACCCCGGAAACCATATTTGACACAGCCCTTTCGGAATTCAGGAACACGGCCCTGTTCGACCAGGCCAGAGACCAGGCCGTAAACTATATGAACGAGATCCACAGCGATAAACCCATAGACAACCAGCGGTCCGTTTTTCCGGATCAGAGCGCGTTAGACGGCCTGTCCGCATTTGACGAAACCTTTCCGGAAGTCCCGGGCAACAGCCGTGAAATTCTTGAGACGCTGCACAGGTTCGGCTCGCCTGCAACGGTGGCACAGACAGGCGGCCGCTACTTCGGCTTTGTCAATGGGTCTGCCTTTCCCGTGGCCCTGGCCGCCAAATGGCTGGCCGATGTCTGGGATCAGAACGCCGGACTCCACATCATCTCCCCGGTGGCCGCGAAGCTGGAGAAGGTTTGCGAGGGATGGCTGACAGATCTTTTCGGGCTGCCGGCATCCACGGTGGCAGGATTTGTCTCCGGTACCTCTACGGCCACCTTCTGCGGGCTTGCGGCCGGCCGTAACAGGATACTGGCCAATATGGGCTGGGATATCCGTACAAAAGGGATCTTCAACGCCCCCAGGCCGCGGGTGATCATCGGAGACCAGGCCCACTCCACCGTTTTCAAAGCCCTCTCCCTCCTTGGATTTGGTATGGATGACCTGGAACGGGTCCCCTGCGACAACCAGGGCCGGATGCGTGCCGACTGCCTGCCGGACATGGACAATACCTGCCTGGTCATTCTCCAGGCAGGTAATGTCAACACCGGCGCATTTGATCCGCTTGAAGACATCTGCAGCGATATTCGCAGCAGGGCCGGGGACGCCTGGATACATATCGACGGGGCGTTCGGTCTCTGGGCCGCCGCATCATCCGAACGTTCCCATCTGACCCGGGGTATGGAAAAGGCGGACTCCTGGTCCGTGGATGCCCATAAAACACTGAACACACCCTACGACTGCGGCATCGTGCTCTGCCGGCATCCGGATCCCCTGGTCTCCGCCCTGCAGAATACCGGAGATTATATCATTTACGGGGACCAGCGGGACCCCATGCTGTACACCCCGGAGATGTCCCGAAGGGCCAGGGGCGTTGAACTATGGGCCACCATGAAGTTTTTAGGAAAATCAGGTATCGCAGCACTGGTGGAGCGCCTGTGCCGCAGGGCAAGACTCATGGGGGAGCTTTTGGAAAAGGAAGGATTTATCGTACGCAACGATGTGGTGTTTAACCAGGTGCTTGTGGCCCTGCCGGATGAGGCAGCCACCAAGGCCGTCCTCCAACAGGTTCAGGAAGACGGGACCTGCTGGTGCGGCGGATCGGTCTGGAACGGGGTGGCGGCCATCCGGATTTCCGTCTGTGGCTGGCCCACCACAGAAGCGGACATCCGTGATGCTGCTCAGGCCTTTGCGAGGGCAAAAGCATCGGTGGAGAACCACCTGTAAATTCCGGGATTGTCCCGGTAAAGATTCAGAGAATAGATGCGCCCGTGGGAGAGGTCTCTTCCCCGGGCGTCCACTCCAGTTCTATTTCAAAGGATTTTTTAAGACGGTTCCGGCCCTGCTCCTCTTCCACCTTCATCTCCAATTTCATGGTCCCGGGGAATTCAAGATCCACCTGAGTTTCCCCCTGCTGAAGGGTCATGGCGCCACTGTCGATTTTATCCGCGATCAGCCTCAGGGTCTGGGCAACGTCAGCGGCACTCTTTTTCTCTTTGCTTTTAAACAATACAGTCTCTATTCCCATGGGTACTCCTTTCCATTAACGGCCGGCCGGCCACCGGGAGTTAATATACTCGTGTGCCTCGCTCATACTCAGGGGTACGGAGGAGGCACCGGCCCGGATATAAAACGATTCTTTGCCCTGTTCCTTGATATAAACTGGGCGGTCTCCCGGCTTGACGGTAATCCGGCAGACATCCCTGCCGTTGAAAGTATGGATTTCCGTGATAATCGATTTATGGCTCTGACGTCCCATGTGCTGGGAAATCATGCCGGAGAGCTTGAGCATAAACCCGTCCCGGTTGGGTTTCTTTTGAAAGGTGTTGTAATCCGTTTCAATGCCCACGGCTTCTCCGTCATCGTTAATCCCGATGAAAAGTGTGCCTCCCCGGGCATTCATAAAGGCGGAAAGACTCTTAATGATAACGGCCTCGATATGCTTGTCCACCTTTTCGGTTTTCATATTCCAACGCAGGGAAGATTTAAATTCCACCCAGTCATTTTCCCCTCCGGCGATCACCGTCTCCCACTCATCCCTGTCAAAGGGTTTGCCGCCGGATGAGATGCGGCGGATTCTGGCCTTCAGCGCCCAGATGTAATAGGCAAAGCCGATACAGCCTCCCAGAAGAATCATCACAATACCGATGATCCATCCCTTATATCTGAGCATCAGGGGCTGGGGCAGGATACCCCACTTGTTGTACAGGGCATCCACATCCGCCTTTGAAATGGATTTCAGACCTGTATTTATTCTGTCCAGCAGGTCTTTATTGCCTTTGGTCACACCCGCCCGGAGGGTTTCTTTATAAAGGGTGGACAGATTTTTAAACTCCGTCAGACTGTCGTGTTCGGCCAGGGAAAAAACCGCATTGGGAAAATCCAGGGCGTAGGCGCGGATCTTACCTGAAACAGCATTCCGGATGACTTCCTTTGATCCTGCAAAGGGGGTAACGGCAATGTTGGGGTAGTTCGCTTTCAGATAGGACACCACAAAATCTTCTTTTATCACCCCCACAGGTGTCGCAGCCGTTAAATCGGCCGGAGACGATACATTCAGATCTTCCCGGACGTAAAGATTGGTATGGATTTCCAGCAATGCATCGGAAAAATCCATGAAGGTGTCCCGCTCTTCGGATTTAAAGAGGCCGATCATGAGATCTGCCTCTCCGGTTTTGATCCGGTTCAGGCTTTCTGACAGATGGCCCGGCAGGAATTTCAGGGAGGCCTGGTTCTTTTCCGCCCAAAGCTGCCAGAAATCAATCAAGACCCCAACCGTCTCCCCGTTATCATTGATATAAGAATACGGCCGGTAGTCCTTGTAACAGGCAACGGTGAGGCTCTGTGCCCTGGCAGTGGCAACGAACATCAGTCCGTACCCCAGAATCACAGCAGTCAGGACCAGAAATATTTTAACGATGTTGGGCATCTTACCCCGGCCTCGTTTATTACTGCGCTCGTCAGATGAATGTGGCTGGATGAATTTCAAAATTTTACTTCCACGAAAATTATTGGTAACGGCAACTTTGCCCATGGTGATCACTGTCAATTCATAAGTGAAAAAAATCGGGAAGTCAAGCGATCCGAATCCAGCAGGCAAAGGCCTTCCGATACATTTCTTCCCTTTACAACCATTTGTGTTTCTGAGATAGTTACATTTACTTAGTTCCAATCAAAAAACGAGTTCATCCGACAATTTTGAAATAAAGTTTCATTAGGACACTCAGTGAAAAGACCGTTGCCGCTATTCTTATTTTGTATCATTCTTCTTGTTGTGGTCTCCGTCAGCCCTCCGGCCCAAAGCCGGGAACGCCGCGTGTTGATCACCACAGGAGAATACCCGCCCTGGGCCTCGGAGGGACTTCCCCACGGGGGATTCGTCACCCGCGTCATCTCCGAAGCATTCAGACGGAGGAATATCACACCCAATTTTCAATACTACCCCTGGGAACGGGCCTATAAACTGGCCCAAAACGGTGTTCATCACGCCACCTCATTCTGGGCGGACACCGAAGAAACCCGTGAGAAGCACGCTGAGTTTTTCTTTAAAAGTGATCCGGTCATGCACGCCCGGGTGGTGTTCTTCCAACTCAAAGAACGGCCGATGCAGCCCTGGAAGGAACTTACGGATCTAAACCGCTACCGGATCGCCGGGATGATCGGGGAGACATCCACCCAGATTCTCAGGCAGAACGGACTGAACGTCCACCAGGTGGCCAAGGCGGACCAGGCCTTCATGATGATCTTGTTCAACCGCCTGGACATATTTCCCCTGGAACTGCTCACCGGGCTGGATATTCTCAGGTTCCAGTTCGGACCGGATCAGGCCGCCCGGTTCTCCTACGATGCCAGATCCTTGTTTGAAACACCTGCCTCCCTGCTTTTCTCAAAGGCCCATCCGGAAGGGGAAGAATTGGCCACACGATTCAATGAAGGACTTCGGGAAATAAAAGAAGACGGTACGTATGCGCAGTTTTATCAGGAACTGATCGCATTGCAGGAACCCGCCGCAGAGTAAAGGGGGCTTAGGTGTTGTTTATACGCCGGGAGAGGCAATCTCCCAAAGTGCACGGATCTTAGGGTTCACCAGGTTGTGTTTCCGTACGCAAAGCCCGATCTCGTAAGGCGGTAGTTCAGGCATATCGGCCAGCACACGGATATCCCCAGCCAGGGGACTTTTTTCCAGAACCAGTTTCGGCACCAGCCCCATACCGCAGCCCAGGTTGACCAGGGCGATAATCGCCTCGTGACCCGCCACCCGGGAGTAGATGTTGGGCACCACCTGATTCCTTGCGAACCAATGATCCATCTGCTCGCGGCTGAGGCCTGTGTCCGCCAGAATCATCGGCGTCTTTTCCCAGTCCACACCGCCTTGATCCCGCCCCACCACTTCCGGATACCGCCGGGAGGCGATAAACACCAGAGGACTCTCCGCCATTTTCAGGACTTCAATCTGGGAAAGGCCCCTGCCCGGCAACGCAGCAATGACCACGTCCGCATCCCGGTTTTTCAGCCGGGTCAGGGCCAGGGCCGGGTCCCCTGTTTCAAGACGGATCTGGACCTTGGGATGGACCGCCCGGTACCGGGTAACAATATCCGGTAATATACTGTAGGCCGCCGTCACCGAGCAATAAACGGATAACTCCCCCTGAAGAATTTCTTCTTCGGATAACTCCCCCTGAAGGTGATCCCAGCGCAGAAGTACATCTTCCGCATACTTTTTAAAGGCCAGGCCGGCGTATGTCAGTTCCACGGAACGGTTATCCCGGATAAAGAGTTGTTCCCCAAGTTCCGTCTCCAGGCGCTGGATCACCCGGGTTAGTGCGGAGGGGGTGATATGACAGGCCTGGCTGGTGCCGGCAAAATGGAGAGAGGTGCTTAAATGGCGGAAGAGTTGCAGGGTGCGGATGTCCACGGTTTAACCTTTTTTGCTGAATAATCCGAATAAAATACCCTGTAATATTAATTCTTCATTTCATTTTTTGCAACACTTCATTGCAAATGATTCATTTGACGCAACAAAAAATATACGCCATAAGTGTATAAACCAAATTAACGGGACAATTAAACTTAAGGAGACAGCATCATGGGCACCAATTATTTCAACACCCTTCCCCTGCGGCTTCAACTGGAAGAACTTTCCCAATGCCGGTTCATGGACCCTTCCGAATTCAACGGGGTCGAGGCGCTTAAAGGCAAAAAAATCGTCATTGTGGGCTGCGGTGCCCAGGGACTTCACCAGGGCCTGAACCTCAGAGACTCCGGCCTGGACGTTTCCTATACCTTGCGAGAAGCGGCCATCAAAGAACAGCGCCAGTCCTGGAAAAATGCCACGGAAAACGGGTTTGCCGTGGACACCTATGAAAACATGCTGCCCACCGCCGACCTGGTGATCAACCTCACCCCGGACAAGCAGCATACCAACGTCATCGAAGCGGTGATGCCCCTGATGAAGAAAGATGCCTG
>JAKSBB010001092.1 GCA_022361315.1 Desulfobacterales bacterium | reverse complement strand
GGGGATTCCCATCTATCTTTATGAAGAGTCCGCCCCCCAGGCGTATCGCATAAAATTGCCCCAGATCAGAGAAGGCCAGTATGAAGCGGTGAAAAAACGACTCGTCATGCCCGCGTCGAAACCGGATTTCGGACCGGCTGAGTTTATCCCGGAATGGGGGGCCACCGTTACCGGTGCACGGTTCTTTCTCATGGCTTACAATGTGAATCTTCTGTCCACACCGAACCAGGCCCACCGCATCGCCCTGAATCTCAGGGAGGCGGGACGCGGTCCGGAAGAGCCCGGACAGTTCAAGGAAGTGAAGGGAATGGGCTGGTATGTGGCGGATTACAACCTGGCCCAGGTTACCGTTAACCTGAACAATTACCTGGTGACCCCACCCCATATACTTTATGAAGCGGTCAAGGATGAAGCTGCCAAACTTAAAGTCGGGGTAACCGGCTCTGAAATCGTAGGGGTCGTGCCCCTGGATGCCATCCTCCAGGCCGCGGACTATTACATCGAAAAAGAGGGGCTGTTTGTCCTGGATGAAGACCAGAAGGTCCGTCTGGCTGTTGAACGGCTTGGTCTGAATTCCGTTGCCCCCTTTGATCCCAAAGAAAAGATCATTGAATATATCATTGAAGAGGAACCGGATGAACCCCTGGCCTCCCTGAGTGTCAGAGGATTCATCGAAGAGGTGGCCAACCGGAGTTCCGCCCCGGGCGGCGGATCTGCCTCTGCCGCTATCGCAGCCATGGGTGCAGGACTGGGGGCCATGGTGGCCAAGCTGACCCTGGGGGTTCGCAAATTCGAAGATCTGGACGGCAAAATGCGGGAACTGGTTCCCCCTCTCCATGAAGCATCCCATGCCCTGATTCCCATGATCGATGCGGATACCAATGCCTTTACCGACTATGTGGATGCCCTGGGCCTGCCCAAGGGAACCGATGAGGAAAAAGCCTACAGGGCCGAACAGCTTCAGGAAGGGCTGAAAAAAGCCATTGAGGTGCCTCTGTCCACAATGACCCTGGGTGACCGGGCCTGGGACGCCATGATTGAAGTGGCTGAGTACGGAAACATTGCCTCAAAGTCCGATGTGGAAGTCGGTGCCAGAGCCCTTGAGATGGGTATCTGGGGTGCCTATAAGAATGTGGTCATTAACATGGGTGATATCACGGACGAGACATACAAGACAGAGACCCTGGCAAGGGCTGAATCTCTGAAAGACAGGGCTGCAGATTATTGCAAAAAAGTTCTGGATATTCTGGACAAGCGGTAATCTTGAAGCGTATTACGTAAAAGAACCCCGCCGCCCTGGAGGTGATCCGGGACGGCGGGGTTTTCCCCAACCTATACCTATCCCAATGAATCAGGCCGATTCAAGCTTTC
>JAKSBB010000474.1 GCA_022361315.1 Desulfobacterales bacterium | reverse complement strand
GACTCGTTTGCCCCGTCCCTGTCCTACTTCTTCTCCAACGGCATGGATCCGGAGTACACGGTTATCGGCCGGGTGGCCCGCCGCATCTGGGCCATTGCCATGAAGTACAAGTACGGCGGAAACGAAAAATCCCAGAAGCTGAAATACCATATTCAGACCTCGGGCCGTTCCCTCCACTCCCAGGATATCCAGTTTAACGATATCCGGACCACCCTCCAGGGGCTTTGCGCCATTTACGACAACTGCAACTCCCTGCACACCAACGCCTTTGACGAGGCCATCACCACACCGTCGGAGGAATCCGTACGCAGGGCACTGGCCATTCAGCTCATCATCAACAGGGAATGGGGCCTGGCCAATAACGAAAATCCCCTCCAGGGGGCCTTTATTGTGGACGAACTCACCGATCTCGTTGAAGAAGCCGTTCTCGTGGAGTTCGAACGGATCACAGAGCGCGGCGGTGTTTTAGGCGCCATGGAAACCGGCTACCAGCGCGGCAAAATCCAGGAAGAGTCCATGTACTATGAGTATCTCAAGCACACCGGCAAATATCCCATTGTCGGGGTCAATACCTTTCAGGATCCGGATGCCGATTATGCGGAAATGGCAAACCACCTGGAACTGGCCAGGGCCACCGACGATCAGAAAGATGCGCAGCTTGACCGTCTGGCGACCTTCAAAGATGCCCACAGTGAAGACATGGATCCGGCCCTGGCTGCCCTCAAGGACACGGCACTCAACGGCGGTAACATGTTTGAACAGCTCATGGAAACCGTCCAGAGCTGTTCCCTGGGCACAATTACCAACGCCCTGTACGAAGTGGGTGGAAAATACCGTAGAAATATGTAATAGAAGCGTGGTTTGAGTTTATCCATACATTAGACTTCATATATAAGGAGCCGAATCATGAATAAAGCGGTTATAGTCAGTGCAACCCGTACCCCCTTGGGCAGCTTCGGGGGAACCTTAAGTAAAATCGGCGCAACCGACCTTGGCGCCATTGTGATTGAAGAAGCCATTCAGCGGGCCAACATTCAGAAGAGTGACGTGGACGAGTGTATTATGGGCCAGGTATTGCCCTGCGGCTACGGCCAGAACCCCGGCAAGCAGGCCGTGATCAAAGCCGGCCTTCCCTGGCAGACCTGCGCCATTACCGTGAACAAGGTCTGCGGCTCATCCCTGAAAGCGGTGATGCTGGCAGCCCAGGCCATCCAGTGCGGCGACGCCGACGTTGTGGTTGCCGGTGGTATGGAAAACATGAGCATGGCACCCTATTATATGCCTAAAGCCCGGTGGGGACACCGCAT
>JAKSBB010001289.1 GCA_022361315.1 Desulfobacterales bacterium | reverse complement strand
GGTGGGCCGTGAAATCGAAGGCGGCAACCAGGAAATGAACGAAATCGAACTTCCCTGCGTGCTTTCCATCCAGACCGGTATCAACGAGCCCCGTTACGTGGGCATCCGCGGCATCCGTAAGGTTGCCAAGGTTGAGATTCCGGAAAAAGACGCCGGGGAACTGGGTATTGACGCTGCCACCGTTGGTGAAGCCGGTGCCAAAACCAAACGTGTTGATTACTTCGTACCCGACATGGGCGACGGTGCTGAAATGCTCGAAGGCTCCACCGACGAGATTATCGAACAATTGATTGAGAAGCTGAAAGCCAAAGGAGGACTCTAATCATGACACAGATTTTTGCATATATTCCCCATAAGAACGGTGCTGCGGAAGATGTGGCATTGGAGTACCCCGAAGCAGCGAAAAAAATTGATGCCGGTGCTGCAGTCACTGCAGTAGTCACCGGTTCCGGCGGTGATCTGGATGCCGTTGCCGGTGAAATGGCAAAGATTTACGGTGAAGTCATCAAGGTTGACAATGACGCGCTGGCCTATCCCAACGCTGAAATCGTCAGAAAAGCCCTGGCTGCCATCCTGCCGGCCGATGCTGTTGTCCTGGTACCCCACGACACCTTCGGTATGGACCTGGCCCCGGGCCTGTCCGTTAAACTCGACTCTGCTTACGCAGCCGACGTTGTTGATTTCGAAGGCGTTGACGGTGACCTCCTGAAACTGGTTCGCCAGGAACTTGGCGGCGCAGTTTCCACCCATGTAACCACTGATATCTCTGCCGGTGCTGTCATCACCGTTCGTCCGGGCGCCTTTGCTCCGGTTGACGGCGGCTCAGCCTCCGGCACAATCACTGACAAATCCGGCGACGCCGGCGACCTGAGCGCCAAGCGCGCCTTCCTGGAAGTGGTTGAAGCCGAAGTGGGTGATGTTGATATCACCAAGTCCGACGTGCTGGTATCCATCGGCCGCGGTATTGAAGACGAAGACAACATTGAAGTGGCCCAGGAACTGGCCGATGCCATGAGCGCGGTGGTTTCCTGCTCCAGACCCATTGTTGACGCCAAATGGCTGGAAAAATCCCGTCAGGTCGGTACCTCCGGCCAGACCGTTAAACCCAAAGTCTACATGGCCATGGGTATTTCCGGTTCCTTCCAGCACATGGGCGGCGTAAAGGGCAACCCCTTTATCGTTGCCGTTAACAAGAACCCCAAAGCCCCGATTTTCCAGGTGGCGGATGTGGGTATTGTTGAAGACATCCTCGATTTCATGCCTGAACTTCAGGAAGCCATCGAAGATCTCTAAAAGCCATACGCCTCTTTTCTAAAAGAGTGCTTTAACGGCCCTGCACCCCGGTGCGGGGCCGTTTTTTTTCGGCTTCTGAATCAGGCCAAAAATTGACATCAGACCCGTGATCGGGTAAATCAATACATAACAACATGAATCAAACTGCGGCTTCGGATTGTCCCTTTTCCGGCTGGACCTTTCTATCAATATATAAATGCCGCAGACCAACGCAAACCCACAGGAGACCTCAGATATGGGAGAAAATACAAATACCCCGGCCGATGCCGGGTTATCTGCACTGGGAGGCAAGTATCTGACCTTTGTCCTGAATGCGGAGGAATACGGGATTGATATCCACCGGATCAAAGAGATTATCGGTATGATGGATATCACCACCGTTCCCCGGACACCGGATCACATCAAAGGGGTGATCAACCTGAGGGGGAAAGTCATCCCGGTCATTGACCTGCGTATCCGCTTCAGTATGCCGCCGGAGGATTATACGGATAAAACCTGTATTGTCGTCGTTGAGCTGGACCAGGACGGGTCTACACTTCTACTGGGCATGGTTGTGGATTCCGTATCGGAAGTACTTACTGTGCCGGGGGAGGCCGTGGGGCCGCCGCCGGCATTCGGCTCCGCAGTTACCACGGACTGGATCCGGGGCCTGGCCAAAATGGAAAGCGGGGTGAAAATTCTGCTGGATATCGAGGCCGTTGTGGGGGACACAAATCTAACCGTCTAACCATCTTTTATCACATTCATTTCAGGAGGAAACGTCATGAATTTCAACCGTCTAACCGTTGGCAAACGTATTGGCGCAGGGTTTGGTGTGGTGATTCTGTTTCTGATCCTGATCGGGGGGCTGGCATTCACCGGTGTGGGCGGTATTGTTAAAAACGCCTCTGAAGTGATTGACGGTAAAGCCCTGGACGGCATTCTTGCCCAGCGTGAGGTGGATCATCTTAACTGGGTGAATGCCGTCAATGAATTGATATCCAACGAAGCGGTCCATGAACTCAACGTTCAGACCGATCATACCCAGTGTGGCTTCGGTAAATGGCTTTACGGGGACGGGCGGAAATCGGCGGAAGCCCTGGTACCTTCCCTGGTTCCCCTGCTTAAAGAGATCGAAGCACCCCATCGACGGCTGCACGAATCCGCGCAGGAGATTAAAACGGTGTATGCCCGGGCAGATTCCGGTTTGCCGGAATTCATCGCCCGGAAAGAAATCGACCATCTGAACTGGACCGCAGCCATCCGGTCTGCGTTGCTCCAGAATAAGCCATCCATTGAGGTCCAGACCGATCACACCCAATGCGGATTCGGCCGCTGGCTTTACGGGGAGGCGGCAAAGGAGAGCAGCAGCCTTGACCCGGAGCTCGGCCGGCTCCTGGAGGAGATCAAAATTCCCCATGAGGAACTTCATAAAACAGCCGTCCGGTTAATTGATGTGTACCGGCCCAGCCATCCGGAAGTGCTTGTGCTCCTGACGGAAAAACTGGATGACCACCGGAGATGGGCCGCTGCCGTTGTGGATGCCATCATGGCCTTTGAACCCCAATTAAACGTGCAGTTGGACCCGTCCCAATGCGGGTTCGGAAAATGGCTGAATGATCCAGCCACAATACACCTTTCAGAACGTATTCCGGGATTGAAGCGCTTCATGGATGAGGTGCGTGCCCCCCACGACGCGCTTCACCGCAGTGCGCAAAAGATCGATAAAGCCCTGAAAGCAGGCTCCTTCAACGAAGCGGAAGAAACCTTGATGGGGGAGACCAAGCCTGCCCTGGAAATTGTTACGGGGATGATCTCCGCATATGTTGCCGAGGAAAAGGCGCTTGAGGCCAGCAGAACCGCAGCCATAGAGCTGTTTAAAACCCAGACCGTACCGAAGCTTGCGGAGACCAGGGCAGTGCTCCGTCAAATCGGTGCCCGGGCGGCTGAACTGTTGAAAGGATATGAGCAGGCTTCCCAGATTTATGCCGCCCAAACCCTGCCTGCCCTGAAAACCGTCCAGTCCCTCCTTGAAGAACTCCGGGCGGAGGCCGGTGCGAATATTCTCACCGACCGCGCCATGCTGACCGCAGCCATGTCCACCAAACGGAACGTATCCGTTATTGCCGCCATTGCCATTGTCGCCGGTATTGCCCTGGCCTTTTTTATTGCCAGGGGCATTATCCTGGTGCTGAACAGGGTGTCGGACGAACTGGACCAGGGCGCCGCCCAGGTGGCTTCGGCTTCAGGCCAGATCGCAGGCTCAAGCCAGGCCCAGGCGGAAGGGGCTTCCCAGCAAGCCGCCTCCCTGGAAGAAACCTCATCCTCTCTGGAGGAAATTGCCTCCATGACAAAGATGAACGCAGACAACGCCGGCACCGCTGATCTACTCACCCGGGAATCCCGGGAATCGGTCAAAGCCTCCATGGCGGCCATGACCCGCCTCACGGATTCCATGGCCGAAATCTCAAAAGCCAGCGACGAGACCTCTAAAATTATTAAGACCATTGATGAGATTGCCTTTCAGACCAACCTCCTTGCCCTCAATGCCGCCGTTGAAGCGGCCAGGGCAGGGGAGGCCGGTGCCGGCTTTGCCGTGGTGGCGGATGAGGTCCGCAACCTTGCCATGCGGGCTGCGGATGCGGCCAAGGATACATCTGCCCTGATTGAAAGTACCTCGGATAAGGTGGGGCAGGGGGCCAGCCTGGTGGACAATACCAATGAGGCCTTTACAAAGGTTCAGGAAAATACGGGGAAAGTGGCCGACCTCATGACGGAAATTTCGGCTGCCACGCGGGAGCAGTCCCAGGGTATTGACCAGGTCACCACGGCTGTTTCCGAAATGGACAAGATTACCCAGCAGAACGCCGCCACTGCCGAGGAATCCGCCTCTGCCTCCGAAGAGCTGAATGCCCAGGCTGCCCAGATGAAAAGTATCGTGGACCGTCTCGTTGTGATAGTGGGAGGGGCTAAAGGGTCAGATGGGTCAGCACCACAGGCGCTTCCCGGGGGAGGTGCCACATCTCCCAAAAGACGGTTGCCTGCCGCAAAAGACACGCAGTCTGTGGTTCAAAAGGAGCGTTCCGGTGAAGTCAGACCGGAGCAGGTCATTCCTTTAGAGGACGATGATGATTTCAAAGATTTCTGATCTGCATATGCGCGGTACTTCACATCGAGTTCACGGACGGTTGCTGAATGTGTATATATGGTAGAGACGCCTGCATGAATTTTCTCCTGGTCGGGTCCCTGCGGCACCGTATCAAAGCCGCGGCGCTGATATTTGTCGTTGCCGTTCTGGCAGGGCTCCTCCCTTCCTGCAACAACAGCGAGTATCACAGGCCCCCCCCTAAAGTCGTCGACGGTGTCATTGATCTGAGACACTGGGATTTTGAGAAGAGCGGCCCTGTAAAACTGGACGGGGCATGGCGGTTCCGGTGGCATCGGTTTTTCCGCCCGGGTGCCTCTGATGATAACGGGGGCGGTGCATCTGAAAACCATGGTTTTATAACCGTTCCGGGGCCATGGAATGCAACGGTCCGCAGACTCACCGGAGAGGACAATCAACTCCCCGAAACCGGGTTTGCCACCTACGGCCTGACAATCCTTCTGCCGCCCGAAGACCGGATTCTGGCCCTGAGAACAGAGGCCATATTCGCCAGTGGCGAGATTTTTATCAACGGCAGATTGATTTTCAGCCAGGGGAACCCCGGAACGTCCAGAGAGGATTCCGTCGGCAGGATACGGCCGGGGGTGGCCGGTTTCCATTCCGGGGGAGGGAAGACGGAACTCCGGGTCAACGCATCCAATTTTCACTGGCGTATCGGTGGGATCATTGACCCCATCCACATTGGCCTGCCCCATCAGATCCAGACCATCCGTGACCGGAATCTGAACTTTGAAGTCTTTTCATTCGGCATCCTGCTGTTCATGAGTCTGTACCACCTGCTCCTTTTTGCGATCCGCCCCTCTGATAAGTCCCCCCTGTTTTTTGCCCTGTTCTGCCTGGAGGTCTGTCTGCGTGTGGTGGTGAAAGGGGAACGGCTGGTGCTCCATGTGTTGCCATTTCTGGATGACCATTTTTTCGGCGCAGCCGAATACCTGACCCTGCCGATGGGGGTCCTCTATTTCGGGTTGTTTTTAAGATCGGTATTTCCCGAGGATATGTTCCGCAGGATCTGGTATTTACTCATGGGGATTTCGGTGTGCCTGTGTCTTCACGCAGTATCAGGTGATGTGCTGACGGTCTCC